>JANOGQ010000402.1:0-23792 GCA_031406105.1 Lysobacterales bacterium
ATCGGCTACCTGTTCCTGATGTTTCCGCTTGCCTTCGACACTTCGGGAGGCGGCCTGCTGCGGGGTGTGGTGCTCGACGGTGGCATGCTGCAGGCCATCTCCCATGCACTGGCCAAGGCCGCGATGTTCATGGCTGCAGGAAGCATCTATTACGCGCTCGGGCACGACCGCATCGCGGAGTTGGCCGGAGCCGCACGGGCTTTGCCCCTGACCCTGCTGACCTTCGCTGTCGCAGGCCTGGCCCTGATGGGCCTGCCGCCCAGCGGTGCCTGGGTGGCCAAGAAGATAATGCTTGAAGCCGCTGCGGGCAGCGGCCAGTGGTGGTGGGAATCAGTGCTGCTGGTGGGCGGATTTCTGACCGCCAGCTACGTGGTTCTGGTACTCGCCTTTGCCCTGCGCCGCAGCGATCGTCCGGTACAACTGCACAAGCCGGTATCGCGCCTGGCCGAAACGGCCGCGCTGGTGCTGGCACTCAGCTCCCTGCTGCTGGGATTCGTCGCAGCGGGCACCAGCCTGCCAAATGCTCTGGCGGGTGCGTTTGCTTTCAAGGAATTGCAGTCGGCGTTGCTGGTTTTTGCCGCAGGTACGGTGCTGGCCCTGGGTCTCGCCTTGCGCGCACCACCCCTGGGCCGGGCCATCGGCGCTCTGGCTGATCCAGTCCGTCGGGTGAGCACCAGCCTTGCCAGTGTTTTGGCCATGCTGGACGCTGCGTTGCGGCAATGGGCAGTAGCCGGCATTGCCCTGATTGCGGTTGCGCTGGCCTTTGGCATGGCGATGCTGAAAGGCGGCTGACTGCGCTTAATCCAAACTCTGAGTTATTCAGAGTTTCCTTGGCACAAGGATGTGCCAACATTTTCGATGATTGCAAATCATTGAAAATGAAGCCCTACAAAAATCACACTTTTTCCCATATTCAATACTGGGCGTGCTCTGATAATTCATGGATGAATTATTCAGAGCTTCCTAATGATCTCCAGTTTTCGCAGCCACAACATGCGGCATACCAGCAGGGCAGCAATTGCTGCCGTGACATGCTTCAGCGAGTGGCCACTGACCAGCTGGCCCATGGCCAGTACCTCGCGGTCAAAAAACTCCAGCACTTTGGCCAGCAGGTAAGCGGCGAAGACCCCGTAAAGATCACTGCCGCGGGTGTAACGCGACGGGTAGCCGACTGCCAGGAAGAGCAGGGCACCGACCGCATAAGCCTGCAGCGCCACATAAGGCAACACATTGCCTGCGCCGCTACGTTCGGTAGCGATCCAGTAGACCACCGAGGCCGCTCCCAGGGCCAGCAACGGCACCAGCGAGTTCAGCCCGAATCGGAGACCGAAGCGCTCATTGAGCTGCGCTGCAATCAGCGACATGAACGCGATCGTCATCGGTAAACGGTCCCAGAACAGGCTCTCGTTGTCAGGTGCAAGGTGGTAATAAGCGGAGCCGAAGGCAGTCAGGGCCACACCCAGGAAGAAAATGAAGTAGGGGATGCTTTCGGCGCGCCGCTCAAAATGTCCAAGGCGGTGCCAGACAACGATCAGGCCGATGATGCCGGTGATGAGGAACGCGCCATTGGAGGCGACGTCGAAGAAATTTCTGATTTCGAGGAACGAACGCTGATCAGCGAATTCATGGTAAGCGAGTGGTTGTGGAACGGCCGGCGCCAGAACCGCCGCCAGAATGAAAACCAGAGTCACAACCAGAAAGGGCCAAAGGCGCCTTTCTGGTTGCGTATCAGATGAAGTAGCCGGCTGCACTGCTGTCGGCTTTTCCCGCGCCGGTGCCAGTGCAAATGTCGGTGCAAATGTCGGTGATTACATCCGCGGTACTACAGGGAACTCACGAAAGATGTAGTGGGTGGCTTGGTCGAGTGCCGGTCCAATGTCATTGAGCGTACTCTGTGTGATCCTGCGGGTGGCCACGCCCTCCCAGATCATAACGTTCCGCTGGGCCTCCACCACATCCACACTCAGCGTGCCACGAGTGATCTGCTGGACATCAACCCCGGAGTGATTCGGCCAGCCACGGTGGCCACGCCAGGGGTCGTAACGGCCACGCCGGTGGTCCCAGTAGGTAGGTCCGGTCCACATAGGCCCGGTATTGCGCACTCTCAATTCGGTTCCGACATCGACATAGAAGTTGATCAACAGGTCAGCCTGTGCCGGATCAGTCACGAACTCCAGACCGCGCACTTCCATTTCCCGACGCGTGGATGCCATCAGCTGCTGTGAGATCATCGTATGATAGCCCGCGCGGTCGGTACTCAGGCTGGCGAAGAAACTAAAGGTGCGGAAAGCGCCGAAGTCGATGTGATCTGCGCCACTGGTCCGCACTTGCGGGCCGGAAGTACAGGCTGACAGCAAAACCATCGCAGCCAGCAGTAATGCGATGCGCATCAAGTGCCCTGGATCGGTTCGGTTCGTGTTCGGCATGGGTGAAGCTCCTGTGGTTTCATGGGCGCGTGTATATGACCCGAGTATAGCATCACGACTATGACGCGCAATGCTTTGGAAACGCTATGCTGAATCAGCGCAGCTCCTCCTCGACCTGCATCCAGTTGCAACGGTCTGTCACTGCCGCCGGGGTATCCGCCTGACCCAGCCCACCGCTTATCAAGCCGATCACGCGAGCATCGTTGTTGTATTCGGTATGTGCAGTCAGCGGGTTGGCGAAGCCATCGCCCCTGAATACCTGCGTCACGCGCGCTATGTTGAGAGAGACATTCACCACCTTGGGGCAAAGTCTCGAGTCGATGCCGTATTGAACAAAGTCGTCCGGAATCGGAAAACTCAGCAGATCGTTCGGATCGCTGAAGGCCACTACCCGTGTTCGCGACAGCATTCGCTGGGCAAAAAATTCACCCTCTGGTGCGCAGTAAGCAGCGATCTGCCCACTAACCGGTACCGGTGGAAATCCGGCCTGCAGCAGCGGCAGCTGATTCGCCAACATGAACACCGTCGCGGTGTGATTCTGCAAGGCTGTCCTGAACGCAGTTGCCTGCAGGTTGGAATCCTGCTGGGCAGCCAGGTCTTCTGCAGTAGTTTCCAGAGCATCGAGCAGGATCCGACTGCCCAGGCTGTGGGTTACGAAGAAAAACCGGTCTTGCTGGATGCGGCTGCCCACGCCGGGGTAGTCATTGCTACAGATAGCTGCTTGCTCCGGAAATTCATCCCAATCAGTACTGTAAACCCAGCAAAGGCTTTGACGTACGGCTGACAGAATCTGATCGCGCCCAACTCCCACGTAAACCAGCGGATCGACCAGCACATCGTTCACAAAACTTTTTCCAAACTGGTTCAGGCGCGCGCGGTTGCGGCTGTGTACTTGCGTGGTGTCGAAGCGCAGGCTGGCGCGCGCGGGGTCGCTGATGCGGGACCAGGTCAACTCGTAGACCAGTAACTCACGTTCGCGCGCAGCATCTGTTAAGCGCTGCAGTGTCAGCGTGCCGAGTGATGCCCCGGGCTTGAGCGGATCAGGGATCTCGATGGATTTTACCTGGGGGGCGCTTACATCCAGGCCCAGGGACGCCATCAGATTGGCAGTGGTCCTGCCGGAATAGCCAGGAAAATGGGAGCCGATGCCGTGCACCATCATGACCTTGACCACGCTGCGCCCGGCGGCCGGGGTATTGCCTATCGCGCCTTGCCCGTCCTGGCTGCGAAGAGCCGCCTCGATGCCCTCGAATGGCGCGCCCGAGACTTCACAGGCCCCGTGGTCTGTATCGGGATCGCCCTGCATTGCGGAAAAAACTCCCCGGCCCATTCCTTCGCCAAAACTGGCGCAACCTCCAAGCAGCGCAAATAGCGCCAGTGATGAGATGATCTGGGCTGCTCTGCCTGTCGCAAAATCTGCTGTCATGGTGGCTAACCTGCTCAGTGCTTAAAGACTGTTAGGGAAACTCTGATTTATTCAGAGTTTCTGCGGCATAAGGATGTGCCGCCATTTTCAGTGATTGTAAATCATTGAAAATGAGGCCAAACAAAAATGACACTTTTTGTTTGGCGCGCTCTGATAATTCAGGGATGAATAAATCAGAGCTTCCTTAGTTTAAACCGTTCGGCGCCGCTACAGGGCAGCAGAGATGGCAACCAAAAGCTACCGATCATCCGGCTGCGGATGCTATGCTCCGCAGGTGACAACACCGCCTCCGCAACGGGCAGGTGTGAATGCCACTGATCATCCCTATCTGAAGGAGACCCCCGATGCGCGGCAGTTTTTTGAGCTTGGCCAGTGGTTTGACAGTGGCACTGGGCTGCTTCCCAATTTCCACCGAAGCTCAGTCCCTGCCGACGGGCTACAGTTACTCCGTCACCCCGATCTTCCATTCCGACACTGACCTGGACGCAGGCGGCGAAGCCAGCTTCGGCGGGGCTTTTTTGACCTTTGGCCATACCAGCTCGCTGGACCAGCGCACAACGCTGGGCTGGCGCGCGCATCTCGACTACGAGAACTGGAGCTTCTCCGATCCCGTGGCATTTGCCGGCAACCAACCCTGGGACAAATACTACCGCTACGGATTGTCTGCGCCTTTTACCCGGGTCAGCAGCAGCGGCTGGATCTGGAATTTCACACCCACTGTGGGTTACGCCGGCGAGTCGGGAGCGGATTTTTCGGATTCCATTGAGTATGGCGCGACCCTGGCGGCGGTGCGGCGCTTCAGTGACAGCCTGACTTTTGGTTTCGGCCTGGGTTTATTCAGCAAGGTCGAAGACAGCTACGTCTTTCCCATCGTCGTGGTCAACTGGCAGATCACTGACCGCTGGAGCCTGGCGAATCCTGCTCCCGCCGGGCCGGCCGGTCCTGCGGGTCTGGAATTTGCCTATAAGTTTGGTGACGGCTGGGAAACGGGCTTTGGCGCAACCCAGCGCGAGGAACGGCACAGGCTGGACCGCGACGGCCCGTTCCCCGATGGCGTGGGTGAACACACTTTTACCCTAGTGTTTGCCCGTATAGGCCAGGACATCGGAACCACAGCGCAGATGAATTTTTATGCAGGCGCTGAGGTGAACACGAAGTTGCGGGTTGAGGATCCGGACGGCAACCGGCTTTACAGTGAAGAAGCCGATGCGGGCCTGATGGTTGGTCTGTCAGTGGTCGGGCGATTCTGAGCACCGCCCTGGCAGGCTTAGCCGGGCAACTCTTTGGGCCGGTGATCAGCGGGTCGCGTCACACTGCTCTGCTTGTGTACCTGTTTGCCCTGCTACTGGCGGGATGTGCCAGCAACGATAAGGATCCCTGGCGCAGCACGCACCTGACCGAGGAGTTCAGTGTTCGCGGCACCCCCGAGGTGCGCAGCTTCGACGATTATCTTGCGCTCGAGGATCGCCTGTTCCAGCAGCTCGACGAAAAAGTCTACAAGGTGAGCGCCGGGGGTTCCGGGAATGAACTGCTGCGCTTCAGTAGCGGTGGTGCCGCCGACCCGCGTGCATGGCAGCCGAACTGGAATCGAAGCTTCGAACTGCATGCACCCAAGCCGGTCGGTGGAGTCCTTTTACTGCATGGCATGTCGGATTCGCCTTACAGCCTGCGCGCGCTGGGCGAATCGCTTAATCGCCAGGGCTACCAGGTACTTGGCCTGCGCCTGCCTGGACATGGCACAGCGCCATCGGGCCTGAGATACGTCCGCTGGGAAGACATGGCCGCTGTCGTGCGCATCGGCATGGACCATCTTGCCTCGCAGCTTGGTGATGGGCCGATACACATTTTTGGTTATTCCGCTGGCGCAACACTGGCCATTAATTTTGCCATCGACGCCATCGAAGGCAGCGCCAGTCCCGTGCCAGCCAGCCTTGTGCTGATTTCGCCGGCGATCGGTATCAGCCGGGCAGCAGCCCTGGCGGGCTGGAAAAATCGCGCCTCGGCACTGCCTGGCATGAGTGCGCGCGCGTGGCTGGTCACCGAGCCTGAATTCGACCCTTACAAGTACAACTCCTTCGCCACCAATGCCGCTCATCAGATGCACCTGCTGACCCGCCAGGTAGGCAGGCGTCTGACCCGCTTCACCCGCGATGGGAAACAAGGGAGTTTTCCGCCCATGCTGGTGTTTAAATCCAATGCGGACTCCACGGTGACCAATGCAGCAGTGGTCGATGGTCTGCTCCGGCTGTTCGAAGCGCATCGTCACGAGTTGGTGTTGTTCGACGTCAACCGGCTGGCTGCGACATCGGTGTTGCAAGTCTATGACCCCAGCACACTCACGGCCGAACTTATCGGTGATCCCGACCTGCCCTTTGCCATTACGCTGATCACTAACGAGAGTCCCGGCAGCCTGGCCGTTGTAGCCCGGCAACAGCCGCCGTTCAGCGATGATTTCGCGACCACCGAGCCACTGGCGATGAGCTGGCCAGCCAGCGTTCTGTCGTTGTCCCATGTGGCTTTGCCGTTTCCACCCGATGACCCTCTGTATGGCCAGCGACCCCCTGATGACGCGCAAACAATTTTTCTCGGCCAGATGGCTATCCAGGGAGAGCGCGGCCTGTTCGCGCTGTCCCCGGATTGGCTGTTGCGTCTGAGGCATAATCCGTTCTATGCTTATCTCGAAGCCCGGGCCATCGATTGGACGATGCGGCATTCGGAGCATCGCCCCCGCAGCGATTTAAAAGCGCCTGCAAAGCCGCATCGGGACCTGGCAAGTTTGTCCCTACCATCACCCAAGGAAACAAAGTCATGAACAGATTAAGCCGAAAGGTACTCACGGCCGGAGCACTAACCCTGCTGCTGGTTGCAAGCGAAGGCATGGCTCGCACCACGGTCGAGTTTGGCAGGATTACCGGCGTACGCCAGGTGGATGTCCAAAGCTCAGGGGCGACTACCGCAGGTACGCTGGTGGGCGGTACTCTCGGCGTCTTGTCGGGCTCCGGACAGTCGCGCAGTAACCGGGCATTGCGTGGCGTGGGCGGTGCTGCTGTAGGCAACCGGGTGGGTGCTGCTGCCGGCACTTCCACCGCCTTTGAGTATACGGTGTTGATCGGCACACGTACCACCGTGATCCAGACCGAGCAAGCTGGCATGCGGGTTGGCGATTGCGTGTCACTGGAGCGCGGATCCCTGAACAATATCCGCCTCGAAGCGGATGAACGCTGTGAGCAAGCTGTGGCGGTACCTACCGATTCGGATGTCTCCCTTGCCTACGCCTGCGATGCTGCCAAACGGCAGCTGTTTGAGGCAGACACCGACGATGACTTTGATCGTGCCGAGCGCCGTGTTCGCCTTATGTGTAACTGATTCAAACTCTGCAAGACGCCGGCCGGCAGCGGCCCAAAACCGCTGCCGGCTGGTCTTTCCCACCTGAACCCGGTGTTTACTCCTGTCCTGCTAAAGCCCGTCGTTTAATGCCAGGCCTATGCCAATGGTCGTCTGGTTCCAGTTATAGTCGATCATGCTCTCGCCATAGCCTGAGAATACCTGTACATAACCGCGCAGAGGGCCAATCAAGGGCCGTGAAAACCAACCGGCCTGGACTGCACCTTTGCCGGTATCCAGGTTGCCGCGTGTCATCAGCGCCAGGCTGTTGCCGCGCCAGCGATAGAGGGCGTTCAGCTCGGTGTGGCCGTAGTAATCCGTGATATCGGGATTGTCGTCTTCGTCCTCATCTTCCGAAAGCCGCGTCCAGACGCGCAACATCAGCGCCAGGTTGTTCCGCTCGAACCCGACCTCGGCAAAGAGGCGGTCCCAGCTGCGCGAGAGTGGATCGGCCCGGCCGTTGGACTGGTGATTGAAACCGAAGTTAAGCAGTTTCCAGTCGAAACCCGCGAATTGCAGGTCCAGCTGATAGTTAGCAAAAACCTCCGGCATGTAGTTGGTTTCGCGGAATGGACGCGATAGATCGCTGTTGTAGACCTGCCACTGGTTATTCTGGGTATACGCCGCCCACAATCCCCAGCGCCGGTCGTCGGTGGACCAGAGGCGTGCTTTGAGGCTGAGCTGGAACTTGGCTTCCGCTGAGTCCAGGTTCTGGTCCGGGGTGCCCGCGGCGTCGAACAGAGGGCTGAAAGGCTGATCGTTGGGTTCGCTGGTGTAGCGTAAGGGCAGGATGTAATTGGCGTGGTACATGCTGATCGGATACCGGTCGGAATCCTCACTCAGCCGCCATGCGGCATCAAGTATCGAGGGCAGAGCCTCTTCGGGCGCATCGGAAGCTGCAGCCTGCTGGTCAGAGGATGGCCCGATTAAAGTTGCCGTCGCGACCTCCGGGTTGATGTCAGGCTCCGGGTTCACCCGGCCGCTGACCTGGTCGTAACAGGCGAGACGCTCTGCGGCATCCGGCATGTTATGGCATTGCGAAAGAGCATCGAAATCCTGCGCCTGGGCGGTAAAGGAGGTGATGATCAAGGCGGCGGCGAGGGCCGCCCAGCTGCTGAGTCGCAGGGGCAGATGCTCGCTCCACGGCCTGTCAGCGTTTGCACAGCGCGGCTGCAGGCCCTGGAGTGGGACAGGGTTTTGAAGTTTGCTGCTTGCTATGTTCAAAATCAGAATGCCTTTCGCACGTTAAGCCAATATTCAGTTGAGCTGTAATTGAAATTGAAAGCGTTGCTTTCATCTCGGATATAGAGGATTTCGGGCCTGAAGGTCCAGCCTTCTCCAAACTGCCAGATGACCTGTGTGCCGATTTCATACAGGTTGTCGTCGCGTCGCAGGATCTCCTGGTCGATTTCATCCGGATGGTAATGTAATCGGTCTGTATTGTAGCGGTCGCTCTCATACCACGCGAAGCTGTACCAGCTCAGGTTGTCGCGGATAACAAGATCCAAATCGACCATGGCGCCCCAGAACGTAGACTCGCCGTCGGGACGATCCGTGTTGAAGTGTCTGCCGATGTGGCCAGTGGCCGAAAAAGTTGCTTTGTCGTTCAGCACATGAGTCCAGCCCAGGTTGGCATCGGCCGTTGAACGGGTGCGCTCTTCGAGCGGGCCGCTGGGATAGTCCCGTCGTCCGATTTCCCCGCCCAGGCTGAGCTGGTCCGACTCATCAAGGCGTATGTCGTAGCTGGCGAAAAGAAAGTAATCGTTGCGGTGAATGCCATCACCCCGATAACTGTTGCGGCCCCTGAAGCCAACCGCCAGGTTGTTCTCACCAAGTGCGCGGCTGCCGGCGACGCGCCAGCGCAGATCCGAATCGTTACGAACCCCGCTTTCGTCATGGTATCTGAATCGGTAATCAACGTTGCCATCCATGGCGTAGCCATCGTCAAAGCGGCGTTCGAAGCCACCTCCGGCCCGCGCATTAAAGAAAGTGGAATCCTGGTCGCCGCTGCTCGTGGCGCGGGTCGAATTGGTCTTGTAGCCACCGATACCGGTTTCCGCATAACCGAAAAATGTCAGCCGTTTGCCTTCTTCCAGATACTCCCGCGCTGCTTTGTTGTAGGCGGTAACCCGCGTGAGCAGGTCGGGCGGAAGACCTTCGAGATGCAGCACCGTTTCAAAGGCGAGTTGCGCCTCGGCAAACCGGCCGAGTTCGAAGTAAGCGCGGCCCAGGCCCAGGTGAGCTTCAATCGAATCCGGGTCGCTGGCCAGCGCCTGTTCGAACAGGGCTCTTGCTTCGGCCGCCTGGCCAGCCGCGAGGAATTCCTCGGCTTGTTGCAAATCGCTGTTGTCAGCGAAGGCAGGGTCCTGCGCCAGCAATGTAAAGGCGGCAGCGAACATCAGGATCGCCGGTGATTTCAGCAATAGCCAGGGTGCCATAAATGCTCCGTAGAAGTTGTAAACGACAGTTGGTAGGGATTGGTGTTCGCCCCGGAACGCGGCGACTTTAGCAGAAAATTACTGCTAATACTGTGACCTGCGTTGTTGAACGTTCTTGTGCTCGTTATACTTCTGTGGTCCCTGGATACTCCGGGTGGCCTCGCCCGCGTCGCGGATCTATAATTCTGGAGTGGAAAAATGAAAAGAGCTGTTTATACCTTTGCGCTGGCCCTGGCTGTCCTGCTGGTCGCCGGGTGTTCTACCACCGGTTCGGGTTCCGGTGATCCGCAAGCGCGGCGAGCCTCGTTGAATTCCGGAGCCGATGCGGCCCTGAGCAACCTCTTCCGGCAGGCAGGTGGCTCGGAGCAGCTGGTCAATACGGCCAAGGGTGTGCTGATTTTCCCGTCGGTGCTTGAAGCGGGACTTGTGTTCGGTGCTTCAAGAGGTGAGGGCGTCTTGCGCAAGGGTGGCGAAACCGTCAGCTTCCACCGCACCACCAGTGGCTCCTGGGGCTTGCAGGCGGGCGCGCAATCCACGGCAGTATTCGTGCTGTTTATGACAGAGGATGCCCTGAACCGCTTCGAGACCAGCGATGGCTGGTCGGTGGGCGCCGACGCCAACGTCACCCTGGTCTCCGTTGGAGCCAACGCCCAGATCACAACCGAAACGGCCCAGCAGCCAATAATCGGATTTGTTCTTTCGAATAGTGGTTTGATGGCGGGACTGACCTTGAACGGAACGCGGGTGTCCCGACTGAACCTGTAATTTTATTTCCCGGGCTTCCCCATCCCGGGCTCCTGTCCCGGGCTCTTGTCCCGGGCTCTTGTCCCGGGTCGCTGAGGCCCGGGCGTCAAGGCGCTCTATTTCGCTCCCGGTTGTTCGCATACCATAAGGGCGTGAATATCCTCGCCTCTCAGAATTCACCCACCTACCCACCCACCCGGCGTGCGCCCTGCTGGCAAATCGCGCTGGTGGCCGCCTGGTGTTTGTCGATCAGCCTTTCGCTGCGCGCAGAGATGCAAGCTGGCGACATGGTTTTCCGCGAAATCGGCGCGCAGAGAGGGCTTGAGGGCCGGGCGATCACGGACGTGCTGGTCGACTTAGAGGGCTTCATTTGGGCCAGCAGCCGGGAAGGGCTGTACCGTTATGACGGCTACCGGGCAGAGCGCTTCCTGCCGGATGCGAGCAACCCGAACGCCATCAGCGATTCGGACCTGCGCGCGCTGTTCCAGAGCGCTGACCAGAGCGTGTGGGTTTCTACCAACACGGGCGGGCTCAACCGCTTCGATCCTGCAAGTGGCCGTTTCGAAGTCTTTCGCCATGATCCAAACGATCCTTCGTCGCTCAGCTATGACAGTGTTTATTCCGTCATCGAAGATACTGCGGGCCATCTCTGGGTTGCAACCCAGTTCGGCCTGAACCGGCTAGACCGCGCAACGGGGCGTTTTACCCGCTTTCGCCACGACCCTGATGCAGCGGAGTCACTCGCTCACGACTACGTCTACGATCTCGCTCTTGCCCGCGACGGCAGCATCTGGGCTGCCACGGTGGGGGGCGGGCTCAGCCATTTTTCGAAACCGCCGCACCAGATAAAGCGAGTCGACCTGGCCGGGGTGACGGGCGATGCGCGACACAACGACGTGTTTGCGGTGCTTGAAAGTGCCAGCGGCCACATTTGGGCCGGCACCCGCGGAGGCCTGTTGCGCCTGGACCCTGCAAGCGGAGAGATCCGCGTTGCAGCCGTGCCGGAGCCGGAAGGCGAACTCGTGGTTACCACGCTGGCCGAAGGTCCCTCTGGTCGGCTGTGGATGGGCACAGTGGCCGGGGGTGTGCTGATTTTCGACCCGGAAAGCTGGAGCCTGTCGGCGGCCAATTCCCACCCACTGGGGAGTGACGGACAACTTCCCGCGCTGCCGCAACTCAAGATCGCTTTCCTCGGTGAGCGATTGCTGGTGGGAACCTGGGGCGGGGGGCTGTTTCTGGGCAGCCGCACAGAAGCCACTTTCCGGGTAATCGAAGTCGCCGAAGGCGGCCTCAACTATCATGACGTGACGTCGGTTTTTCATGATGACGCTGCCGGGCGTCTATGGATCGGGTCGTTCGGCGGTGGCTTGCAGGCCTACGATCCCGATGAACAAACCTTCCTGGAACCACCCGATCTTGAGCCGCCCTTCCAGAGTGCCGGCATCATGTCGATCGCGAAGATTGCCAGCGGAACGCTGTTCGCCGGGGATACCACCGGGCTCTGGGAAGTCGAATGGCCGGACCGTCGTCAATTCCATCGAGCGGAGGCTGAACGATCGGACAGCATCGGGGCCGGCTATGTGACCACCCTGCTGAGCGAAGGGGATAACCTTTGGGTCGGGACCGGCGGCAGTGGTCTGTTCCGTCTCGGTTTGGAGCCTGGTCGCTTCGAGCCAATAGCAGCTGGCAGCGAGAACGACGGCGGACTTCCTGGTGACTTTATCACCGCCCTGCTGATGCCCACCCCCAATATCTTGTGGGTCGGGACACGTTCCGATGGGCTGAGTGTCTGCACGCTTGAGCCGTGGTCTTGTTCGCAGCACCTCGAAACCACCGGCGCGGGGCTTAAACTTCAGCATGACAACGTCACCGCCCTCTACCAGGACAGCCGAGACCGCATCTGGATCGGCACCGATGGCGGCGGCCTGCATCAGGCGCTGCTGGACGAGGATGGATCCATATCCGGGCTGCGCCAATGGAGTGAGCGTGACGGGTTGATCAGCGCCAGCGTTCTCGGCATGGTTGAGGACGACGACGGCTCGTTGTGGATTTCGACGCGCCACGGCCTGTCGCGCATGAGTCAGGAAGGCGATCGTTTCGCGAATTACACCGAGCGCAACGGACTGCAGGTGGTTTCGTTCAACGCCAGGGCCGTATCGCGTGATGCGGAACGGCTGTATTTCGGCGCTCTGGGTGGGCTGGTAGAGGTGTCGGCGGGCCAGCACTTCCCGCAGCAGGTGCCGTCGCGGCTGGTGATCACCCAGTTGCGTGGATCCGGAAGTGACGCCCGTGCTACGAGCGATCCACAGGTCCGGCGCTCCCGTTTCGCCTACGGCGAACCCGTGTCGCTGCAGTTCGCAGTACTCGATTATGCCGAGACGTCTCACGACTACGAGTACCGCCCAGCCGGAGCATCCGACTGGATCCCGCTCGAGTCCCGCCGCGACCTCGCCCTGCTCGGCCTCAGCCCGGGGACGCATGCATTCGAGATACGTGGCCGGGACCGGCTCGGCCTCTGGAGCGAGTCGGCGCTGGTGGAATTCGAGATCGTTCCACCATTTTGGATGACCACCTGGTTTCGGGCGCTGGTGGTTCTGGCCATTGGGCTTCTGCTGCTGGCTGCACATGTGTACCGCACGCGGCGCCTTCAGGAGCGCTACCAGGAACTGCAGAAACTACAGGTGCAGCGCGAGGAAGCCCTGCGTGAGACTGAACGTCGGGGTGAACAACTGAGCGAGGCCTACCAGGGCCTGGTGCACCTGACGCGGCGCCTGGAATCGGTCAAGGAAGACGAGCGCCAGCACCTCGCCCACGAACTGCACGATGAACTGGGGCAGAATCTCACGGCGGCAAAAATCGACCTCCAGGTATTGAGACAGCAGTTGCCCGAGCCAGCCCTGCGCGAACGTCTTGATCAGTCTCTGGTTAATCTGGACAGCATGATATCCCAGGTTCGCAGCCTTTCTCTCAGCCTGCGGCCGCCCTTACTCGAGGAAGCAGGCCTCGTTGCGGCACTGGAACACTTTCTTTCCGGGCTGGCTGAACGCACCGGTCTGGAGATCAATTTCTCAGCCGCACCGGATATCCCGGACGAGCCGGCGCAGACCCACAAGGTGATCTTTCGTATTGTGCAGGAAGCAGTTAATAATGCGTTGCGGCATGCGCAAGCACGGCACATCACCGTAGCGCTTTCGCAGCGGGAAGACGGGCTCGGGCTCGAGGTCCGTGATGACGGGATCGGTTTCGAGCCGGAAGCAGCGCGACGCAGCGCGAGCACGGGCGAACACCTGGGTTTGTTGGGCATGACCGAGCGGGTGCGGGCCGCCGGCGGAACCCTTGAAATCGACTCCTCTCCCGGCCAGGGCAGCCGGATCACTGCCTGGATTCCCCAATGAAGTTCACGCAGAAGGCCATGCAGAAGGCCACGCGCCGAATCCTGCTGGCGGACGATCATGCCATGTTGCGCGCGGGTGTGCGCTCACTGCTTGAAGCCATGCCGGGCTACGCAGTGGTGGGCGAAGCCGAGGATGGTCTGACCACGTTGAAATTGGTGCGCGAATTGCACCCCGACCTGCTGCTGCTGGATCTATCCCTTCCGGAACTCAACGGCCTCGGGGTGCTGTCCCGGCTGGCGCGGCAGGACGATGCGCCGCCTGTGGTGATTCTCTCCATGCATTCAGGGCCGGAGTACGTAGCGCGTGCACTCAATGCGGGTGCTTTGGGTTATTTGCTCAAGGAATCGGCGTTCGAGGAACTTGGCCTGGCACTGGATGCCGCCCTGGCAGGGCGCACTTACATCAGCCAGAAACTGGACAGCGAGGTCGTGCAGCGCTTCCGAAAGCAGTTACAGGGTGGCAACGAAGCCCTGGATGTTTTAACCCAGCGGCAGCAGCAGATCCTGCAGCTGATCGCAGAAGGCAACAGCACGCGGGAAATTGCCGCGCGCCTGCACCTCAGTGTCAAGACCGTTGAGACCCATCGCGCGCAGATCATGGACCGCCTGGGCATTCACGAAGTGGCCGGGCTGGTGCGCTTCGCCATCCGGGCCGGACTGGTCGCTGCGTAATCCAGCAGGGCCAGTCCTTGTCCTCCTCCTGCCGGGTCCTTCTGCAAGACACTCATGATGGCCTGAATTAGCCAAAGCTTAAGTAAGTTCTGAATCAACCAGCGGGCTCCCAGGTCGCCGAAAATGAGGGTTTCCCTGATAGTGGCCCCGTGCCGGGTCGGGTAGTCTTCCGCACCGGGTTCTGAACCGGACCCACCCGACACCCATTTTTCGGAGACATCTCTCATCATGAAATTTTCCCATCCAGGCCGTGTCCCAGGACATATAGTGGCCCAGATCATGGCGCTGCTCCTGCTGCTGGCCGTGTTCCCGGCGCAGGCCACGCAACTCGTTTCGCAAAATCTGACCCAACTCATTTCCCGTTCTGAAACCATCATCTCCGGCACGGTGACGAAGGTTGTGGACGGTTTCAGCAGCCATGGAATTCCGTTTACCGAAGTGACCATCGCCCTGAGCGGCGCGGCCAAAGGCGCAGATCCGAAGCAGGATAGCTACACTTTCCGCCAGTTTGGCTTGCTTTCGCCCAGAACACTGGAAAATGGCAAGCGCTACCTGGGCGTGTCTCCCGAAGGTTTTGCGCGCTGGCACGAAGGTGAAGTTGTGATCGCATTCCTGCACAAGCCAGCCGCCAAGACCGGCCTGCAGGCCACTGCCGGACTGGCCCAGGGTAAGTTTGCTCTGCGTGATGGCAAGTATGTCAACCAGTTCGAAAACCGTGGCCTGTTTGACAAGGTGCAGATTGATGTTCCGGACCTGAGCAATGCGCAGCACAACATTCTGACTCAAGGCGGGCCGGCTGATGCCGCGGCGTTCATGGAGCTGATCCGGCGCGCAGTCAGCGAGAAATGGATTGAGCAGGGGGAGATGCGTTGATGAAAACTTTCAGCAGAACAAGCCTTGCGGGCACTGTAGCGATTCTGACCGCTATGAGCGGCACAGTGCAAGCTGCCGGCCCGCTGTACCTGACCGACGATGTTCCACCCGTACCTTTGCGCTGGGATACCAGTGGCGATGCGATTCCGGTCTGGACTGACGGTGGTGAAGCGTTCACCTTTGATTTTGACGAGATTACCCCGTTCATCACCATTGAACGCGCCAACGAGTTGACCCAGCATGCCCTGGACCAATGGAACAACGTGGCGACCTCGACTTTTGAAGCACAGATTGCCGGCAGCATCGAAAGCCAGACCGGTACGCCTGACGTCACCGGTGCCAACGCCGGGGACTTCATCGAAGCCCAGAATGGCTATGGCTTCTGGGTGCTGTACGACACCGATGGCTCCATCATGGAAGACTACTTCGGCATACCACGCTGGGCGGTGCTGGGCATCGCGTTTCCTGAGCTCGCCGAGGGCGACGAGATCGTCGAGTCCACCGTGATCCTCAACGGCTGGCTGGTATCGGACCAGGATACCGAAGGTAATTTCGTCTCGGGTGTGTTCACCCATGAGTTCGGCCATGCCATCAACATGTCCCACTCGCAGACCAACGGCCACCTGGCACAGATCAGCAATCCTTACCAGCAGATGTACGCAGGCGTGCCCGGTTGTGTTGATCCGACCTACTCTGCCAACTACCAGGACTGGCTGGGCCCTGATTACCAGTATGCGCCATCGACTGTAACTGAGGTGATGTTCCCGTTCATTGACACCTTCAGCGAAGCCGGCCAGCAGCAGGGCATCCTGGACAATCCCGATGACATGGCCGCCATCTCCGACCTGTACCCCACACCCGACTATTTCAGTTCGCGGGGCAGCATCGAGGGCAGGCTTTTCCTCAAGGACGGCAAGACCGAATACAGCGGCATTAACGTGATCGCCCGCAATGTCAACGATCCGCTGTATGACGCAATCTCCGGCATGACCGGTGCCTGGACCCAGGGCCAGGTTGGGCCCGATGGCCGTTACCGTATCAATAACCTGACTCCGGGTGAGGAATACGTCGTCTACATCGAGGAGATCGTGGCAGGCGGCTATCCTGCCACCCCGCAGTTCATCGTCTCGCAGCCGGAATACTGGAACCAGGGTGAAAGCAGCGACCCGGCTGTCGACCAGTCCTGCAGCATTACCCCCATCGTAGCCGCGGCTGGCCAGACGGCACAGGCCGACATCATATTCAACGGCTATGATCGCGGTATCAGTTTCAGGCCGCTGGTGGATGCCTTTGCTACCAGTCTGTCAAAGAACGGCCGCACGGTCGGCGGCGGACTCAATGAAGTCTCCTTCCTGTGGAACGCCAGTCGCGGATTCACCGTGTTACCCGAAGAATACGTTGCGCCACCTATTGGCGCGGCCATTGACCGTAACGGCTTGCGCACCATTGTCGAAACCGATCCTGACGGCAACGGCATACTGGAACCCGCGATCTGGTCAACCAACGGCGTCACCTTGCTGGGTGACCTGAATGGCAACAGTTGCGGGATCGGCAGCCAGGCTGGCATCTCAGCGGCCTCACCCTGGGCCATGGCCCAGGATGGCCGGACCGTGGTCGGACTGGCTGGCGTCGACCTGAATGGCGACGGCGAATGTCAGGGCTCGTTTGACGGCGAACTGACCGGTTTCATCTGGACCGAAAAGAAAGGCATGCGCCTGCTGGATACGTCTTCGGTTGACTGGAACAATACCCAGTTCATCCGCGCCGATGCGATTTCCGGCGACGGCCGTGTCGTGCTGGGTCGTACCGGCTTCAGCGGTGCTGTTGCCTGGATCGACGAGGGTGAAATCATCGATCTCAGCACGCAGTTCGGCGCCTATGAAGCCACCGCTGCCAACCTGGATGGCAGCCGTGTCGCCATGACCGGCTTCAGCCCCGCCGGGGTGTTGTTGTGGAATGCCACGGGTGATGGTTCGGTGAAGGATATCGGTGGCCTGAAGTGGTGTGAAGACATGCCTTTGGTGTCGTTTTTTGGCGGTGATGCCTGTTTCGGGCTGAGTCCTGAGGAGATTGCCCAGATTCAGCAGGACTATGGTCCGGTACCGATCACGGTCACCGACATGACCGACGATGGCAAAGTGCTGATCGGCCGCGCCGGTGGCTTCTTCACCGGCTTCGCCGGCGCGCTGTGGATCGAAGGCATAGGCTGGATGACCTGGAACGATTTCTTCCGTGTGCAGGGCGTGGTTGAAGCGTCCACCTGGGACTTCGCCCAGCCACTGGCCATCAGCGGTTCCGGCCGTGAAATGGTCGGGCAGCCCGGCCCGGGAGCTCCGTTGTCGTTCTTCGTGGAGTTGTCGCAGGTCTTCGTTTGCCACAAGGGCAAGTCGATTCAGACGAGCTTCCCCACCGGTATGTTCAATCGCGTCAAGCAGGGGGCCAAGATCGGTCGCTGCGAGTTCCTCAACTGATGTAATTGCGAAGCCGCCCTCCGATCACGGGGGGCGGCATTTTTCTTGATGCAGGAGGCAGACTTGCTGCCGGAATCTCACGTGTCAGCCACGAGCGAGGCTCGCTTCTGCGAATTGTCCAGTCGGCTTATTCGATCAGTTAACGCCGGGTGCCGAGCGGAATATCTTTTCCATCTTCTCGTCGATTTCTGCACGGCTGGGTGCCCGCGAATCTTTCTCGCCGCGCCAGGCAGCTCGCCAGGCAATGCGCCCTGTGGAGCGTTCAACCAGCTCCACCACCAGTGAATAACTGGTAAAGTCCTGCGGCGTGATGGTCGTCACCGTGCCGGCACCCCAACCCCAGCCCCAGCCTGGACGAGGTGCTGGCGTTGCGCGGGCGAGAGCGCCGCTTGAGTTCACCGGTGTTGGCTCGCGCCTGAAGCCGATGAAGTAGCGCACCAGGAAGTCTGCCGTTTTTTCGTTCCGGGTTACGGTGTAACCCCTGGACTGTAACTGGCTGGTGATCGACGCCTGAATACGTCCATGCACCGTATCGTCGTCAACGACCGGATCCAGGTCATCCTCATCGTCCCACTGGTCGCCGGCAAAAGCCACGGTGGCTTGCGGCGGAATTTGGATGACTTCATCCCGGTTGTAAGAAATCGGCGAGCAGGCGCTCAGGGTAAGGGCGACCACGGTAGTCAACAGCAGCCTGAATCGTGCGGGCATGTTCATGGTCTCAACCTGGCAAGTTAGAAAGAAATCCGGCAGTCGGGTTGCCCCGGCCTACTGGCTGATGGCCCAGATCGCACGTTCGGAATCGGCCCGGTGCATGTCCAGCACATTGCCATCCACACGCCAGCTTACAACGGAAGCCAGGGCCGCCAGAAAAAGTTGTTCCTGCTCCATCAATTCCTCCGGGCATGCCATTCGTGTGGACGCCAGCGGGCTGAACGTGATGCTGTTGCCATCCACAGTATAGGAACCCCAGAAACGGTTACAACCGGCGCTGCCGGATACTTCTTCAGCCCCGAATACCAGCGTGATTTCGGGGTCGCCGATGACGCCGATTACGGCCTGGCGGTTGTTGTTGAAGCTGGTAACTTTCCAGGCGCTGCCATCAAGCTGCGGAGGCGGCACGCGCTCAAACTGCAAGCTTTCACCGGACTCGGCACTGACCAGCAGCTGATCGCCATCAATGGTGAAATTAAATGAGCCGGCGAAGGCTGCCCGGAAAGCATTTTCTATCGACGAGCCCGGCTCGGGGCAGGCCATCATGGTGCTGGCAAGCTGGCCCAGCTGCAGGCGATTGCCTTCCTGCTGGTAGCCCCCCGAAAAATTGTTGCAACCAGAAAAACCGCGCGCCAGACCATCTTCGAACTGCACACTGACTGCGCGCTCGAGACGGGCAAGCCCCTCGGGCACCTTTCCGGATATCTCTAGCAGTCGCCAGGTTGACCCTTCGAGCGGGGAAGCCACCACTTCAGCTGCAGCCTGCGCCACCACCCGGCAACACCCCGCCAGGAACTGCCCATCGGGCAGTGAAACGCGCGCGGTTACCGGATGCTCGGTATCTGACATGTTGTCGCTGCACGCCGAATTCTGCATCCAGACGACCAGGTCGCCGCCACCCTCGTCGGACGAGCCGCGCCAGAGCGCTTCGCCCAGGTATTCACGATGAGTGGCCGCCCCGCTGTAGAACACCGAATCTCCATCGGGCGTTGAATAGCGCGCCAGTCCCGGCTCGGTCAGGTCGACGCTCCAGAAAGGCTCGGTTCCAAAACACATGAGCGGGCGATCTTCCGCGACTGCCACGGTTGACATGCTGGTGGCAAACATCAGGACTGCAGCAATTCGGATCATCGTCAGCGACTCACTCTGGATTCGAAGGGGTTGGCCGTCTTTTTTGGCCGGACTATTCGGCCATGTTTTTGGGATGGCATTTTGCGCGGATGAACGGATGGGAGGGCTGTTGCAGCCGCGATATTCATCGTAGCCGGTCGACCCGAAAATGTCCACCGAGGGAAAGTTCGGGGTCAAAGTCAAGTGCCAGATTTTGACTTGATTTGAGAATGAATTGCCTAGGGTTTTACTCTGGCACTTGACTCTGACCCCGTTACTCAACTGACCCCGCTACTCCCAAAAATTTCCCAGCGAAAAATTAATTAATGGATTATCTTAGGCCAAACCCGCAGGAGTGTGCCCATGAATCGTTGTGCTGCTGTTCTGCTCTTTCTCCCTCTGTCCTGCTTTGCCGTGGACGGTGTCTATGAAATCAACCAGCTGTGTGTAGATTCAGGTTGTTTTAGTCCCTCGGACTCGCCGGGCTGGCCAGTTGTCCTGGCTCAACCCGGCAGTTACCGCCTGACCAGCAATCTGAAAATCTCCGAAGCTGAGGCAATCGAGGATGCGATCAACATCACCGCCATCGAAATCACGGCAGACGGCGTAAGTCTGGATTTGAATGGATTCAGCATCATAGGGCCGAAACCTTTGGATGATACGGGCACCGGGGTCGGGGTTTACAGCTTTGCCTCTGGCACCAGCATCGCCAATGGGCATGTAACCGGCATGGGTGGACGCGGAATAATTTGCGGTGAAAGTTGCCGTATAGATGGAGTCGTCGCCACACTCAACGGTTCTGTTGGTTTACAGATGTCGGGCTGGAACCTGGTGACCAACAGCGTGTCAAGTCTGAACCTGGCGGGCGGGGTTGTCACCAATGGTTTGGTGAAGAACTGCCTGATTTCAGGCAATGCTGGTCTTGCCGGCTTGTTCGCTTTGTCCCGGAGCATGATCGAGGGCACCCAGATAGTGGGCAACTCTGGTAACGGGGTAGAGTGCAGCGGCTGCTCCCTGATAGATAATGTAATTTCAGACAATACTCTTATGGGTGTTGTGTTTTCCGGCAACGCGTCATATGGCGGCAACCAGATCAATGGAAATGGCAGCGGCAATAAAAATATAGTCGTGTTTGAAACCGCACCCAACAATTGCGATGGTGTGGCCTGTCAGTGACCTGCGGCCATTGGATTGATGTTTGGGATGACGCACTTCCATAACCAGCTTTGTTTCGGCGCGCTGCTGATTGTTGTGGCGTCGTTTGCGTGGGCACAAGGCCCCACCCCACTCGAAGAATTGCGGATTTCCGGCGATGTGCATCACTCACTGCCGACTACCGGCGGCGGTGTATTGTTCAGCCCTGATGAAGCTGTAAGCTGGGTGGACATAGGTGCCGGCACAGCAGCTAATGCAAGCTTTCCGGCCGGGTTGGATCGTGCGGACCTTGATGCTTACCACGCCGCGGATGACTGCGGGCCAGCTTTATACAGTCTCGATACCATGGCGCTTATCGGTGGCACTGTCATCTTTGCTGGTGATGTTTTTACCGAGGCAGGCGTGAAGGTTCTGAATTCCCGGTCCGAAGGTTTGCCTGCAGGCGTCAATGTAGATGCTGTGAGCCGCAATCCGGCAGATTGCAGACTGGTTTTTTCAACCGACATCATGGTGCAGCTGTCGGCTGTAACTTTCAAACCTAATGACCTCATATCCCGCCAGGGCACAGGTAGTTTCAGCCTGTTCGCAGCCGGAGATTTTCACGGCAATATTGATGCGCTGCATTTGCTGAGCCCCACCAGATGGCTATTGAGCGTTGCGGAGTACAGCGACCTCAACGGAACCGTCGTATCAGGGCAAGCCGTTATGGAGCATGATGCTTCCGGGCCCGGGTCCTTGTACGTGCTGTCATTCCTGCCTTCCGACCTGGATACCTCGTGGCTCACCACCAATCTCGATGCTTTGTGGGCTCTGCCGGCCACAGTGGTGGAACTGATTTTCGAAAATGGGTTTGAGTAGGCAGGTTCGGGTGCTGCACCTGGGCTAGCGTGGGGACGAATCTACCCGTAACTCAGCTGGCTGAACGGTCCATCCAATTCGACGGCTGGTCGCCCAGAGGAACTGAATTTCCCCCGTTCGGCCGTCCTGCGCCTATACTTCAAGGACTGCAGCGAAAAGGCTGCTGCGGCACTCTCACAATGGAGCAATGAACCATGAATCGAGGCATCGCAATTTTCCTGCTCGTTATCGGGAGCTGCATGGCGTCGGTGGCACTCGCGGACCCACCTCAGTGTGTTGGTCCGCCGGGAGGCAGCGGACCGCCGGACCATGCAGGACCACCTGAAGGTAGCGGTCCACCCGCAAAGGTTTCCCTGCTGCATTGCGGCTGCGCGGATGATGGCAATCGGATGGAATTCGTCGAGATTAATGTCTCCAGCAAAAGCAAAGGCCACCGCCATCACCAGGCGGGCAGCATCGAGTCGTGCTCCGACGGCGCGGATTCTTTCACAGATTTCGTACGCAGCGGTTCAGATTGCCAGCTCGACGGCCCGGAGCTGGGTGACGACATAGCATTCTGCAGCGATCAGGTTGCACTCCAGGAGTGCGGGACGGAAGTTATCGACTGACGGGCAAACCTTGGTTTGCCGACACAATAGCGAGGGCTGCTTTAACGTCCAGCCTTCTGTCTACGTAAGGAAAAGCGCAGTTACAAAGGTAATTGCGCGAAAGACCGCAATGAAGGTGACGGTAAGACCTGCGGATTATGAACGTCGATTAGCAGCGAGTCAGGGTTCTCGATGGGCGGTACTAGCCCCAGCCGATCTCGTCCAGGTGGTCGTCGTCGATGCCGAAGTAGTGGGCCATCTCGTGGATCAGCGTGGCGGCGATCTCCTCGCGCAGTTCGTCCGGCGGCAATTCCAGTTCCAGGTGCGGCAGACGGTAAACGTAGATGACGTCGGGCATTTGTAAGACGTCGTCCACACTTCGCTCGGTCAGTGGCGTGCCGACATAAAGCCCGAGCAGGTCGTCCTCGCCAGGCTCTGCCTCATCACCCGGTTCATCGGTGACGCGGATCTCGATGTGCTCCATGGCTTCGTGTACCCATCCCGGCAGGCTGTCCATGGCCTGCTGCACGATAGCCTGGAATTCGGCATGCTGCATTTGCGCCGCTACCAGCCCATGGAGTCGGCTGGGGTAACGCATTTTTCAGCTATTACCGGGGTATTCCGATTGGGGTTGTTGCGGCTTCTCATGATGCCAGCCAGCCCTGTGACCAATTGAATCAAAAGTCTTACACACTTCGGGCTGAATTCCGACTGGAGTTGCTCAATGGCTCCGGGCAAACTACCTGAAGGTGAATTGAGTCGGTCAACCATAACACGAAAATGTACATCAAATGATGTACTATTTGGTGCATGCATAAATGGGAGACCAGCGGTGCGAACCACATTGAACATTGATGATGACTTATTGACAGAAGCACAACGGCTGACGGGCCTGAGCAGCAAGGCGGAATTGGTGCGCGCGGGCTTGCAAGCCCTGATCGCGCGTGAAAGTGCACGCCGCCTGGCCCGCCTGGGAGGAAGTGAACCTCAATTGCAGTCAATGCCGCGTCGCCGCTCTGCCAAGGCCAGATAGCCGATGGTATTGGTTGATACTTCCATCTGGATTAATCACTTCAGAAAGGGGGAGCCTTCCCTGGTTCGATTGCTGGAGCACAACCAGGTGCTTATGCATCCTTTTGTCAGGGGAGAGCTTGCTTGCGGAAACCTGAGGAACAGGATCGGAATCCTGTCCATGTTGAATGACTTGCCTGCTGCAATCGTCGCCAGCGATCAGGAGGTGATGAAGTTTATTGAACGTTACCAGTTATTCGGAGTGGGCCTTGGTTACATTGATGTCCATCTGCTGGCGACCACAGCGCTAACTGAGACGGCACGGCTGTGGACTTTGGATCGCGCTTTACTGACGGTGGCTGCGAAACTGGAATTTTCATAACAGCGCACGCCTGCGGAGGCCCATCAGCCTCTGGATCATCGGCGTGAAGATCAGCTGCATGGCATGTTTCATTTTGCGGCCCGGTAATGCGTTGGTGTCAGCACCTGGAGCGTGCGCAGCTCGCGACCCACGGCTCTATTTCCGGTGGTT
>JANOGQ010000493.1:0-7295 GCA_031406105.1 Lysobacterales bacterium
CGGTTACAAGTGATACGGAAAAGGGGAAGAGGGGTCGGATCCAGTTTTACTGGTCTGGAGAACGTGAGCTTGGGGCGGGCTCACCTATCCTTGGACTGCGTTACTTTACTGTCGATTGACGTTACTAACGCATCGCGATACTATCGATTCTCGTGATCATATCTTTTAAATGCCGCGAAACTGAGCGAATCTTTGGCGGTCGTTTTTCCAAACGGCTAGCAAAGGATGTTCAGCGCCTTGCCGCGCGAAAGCTCGAAATTCTCGCGGCATGCGGTAGTTTGGACACGCTGCGGGTTCCGCCATCGAACCGGCTGGAGAAGTTGCAGGGCAACAGGCTTGGTCAACACAGTGTTCGAATCAATGATCAATGGCGAATCTGCTTCGTTTGGAAAGATGGCAATGCTCTTCAGGTTGAGATCGTTGATTATCACTAATGAGGCGAATTATGACTAAGCGAGACTTTTCCCCCGTACTGCCCGGCGAGATTCTGTTCGAAGAATTTCTTCTGCCTATGGGAATCAGCCAATATCGTCTGGCTAAGGAAATCAGCGTTCCGCAGCGACGAATTGGTGAAATCGTGCAAGGCAAGCGCTCTATCACTGCGGATACTGCGCTGCGGCTGGGCAGGTACTTTGGCATGGAAGCGCAGTTTTGGCTGAATCTGCAAACTCGTTACGACCTGATACGCGCTGAGGAAGAACTCCAGGAGCGGCTGGTGGATGAAGTCACGCCGCATGCTGCGTAAGAGGAAATGGGGTCGGATACAGCTTGCGAAATCACAACCCAGGGCAAACCACATAGAGTGAGGCGCATTTGCGCTGTTTTAAGTCCTCCCTAGTCGACAGCGATATGCCGGGCAAGTTAAAGCGGCTGGGTGACATACTCGGAGGGTATTGGATTACCCCCGGATTCGTTATCCCAGAAGCAGTTCACCACCCACCAGCGGCCGTCTTTATGTAGTAACTGGAAACTGTTGATACCGCGCATGAAGGCTGGGCCATCGGCCTGATGGCGACATTCGTAAGTGCTGAAAATCTGCGCGATCTGGCCAAAGCGGTCGACTTTTTGCGCCACCTGCACTTCAAAAAAATCCTCGCGCAGGAACAGATCACGTGCCCCTTCGATCCACTGCTCAACGCTCAGGATGCGTAAGCCAAATTCGCCATTGGCTCGCATGCCTGTGGGAATCAGTCTTGCACCATCAAGATAAAAGCTGCGGATGCGGCTCCAGTCGCGTTCACCGCGAGGACCGGAGATGGAGTCATAGACTGCCAACACCAGGCTTTCGGGGCTCGCGACATCTTCGGGCAATGCGGGGTAGGTAGTTGCTGCGCTGTTCACTGGGCTGAGCTCCTTCGGATATTGGGATAATCACGTGTGATCCGCTGGGCCATTTCTTCTCCCCAGCCGGTGTAGGCACTGTCTGATGGGTGAAAGCCATCGGGGCAAAAGTCGTGTTCATCAGGATCAATCAGCGTTGGAATATGCATCATGCCTGTATGCCTGTCGATCAGCTCGGCGGCAATGCGATCGAAATAAGCGGCGCGCAGCCCCATGCAGAATCGCAAAGGCTGGGGCGGCAAGGGAAATTTACCCATGGGTGGCAGGCCGCAAAAAATGATCAAGGCTTCCGGCCAAAGCGCACCCAGCTGGTTACACAGACTACTGATGTTGGCTCGCCAGTTTCTGCTGCTGTGCAGGGCCGTCACATCGTTTACACCAATTGAGATCAGCACTATGTCCGGCGGCGGTTCACTCTTCAGGCTTTCCAGCCGGACCAGCAAATCGAAACTGTTGTCGCCACTGCAGCCTGTCGCTTTCCAGCTGACGGGCTGGTGGGTGGATACTGCCAGTGCCCGGGCAAACTGCGCCGTCAGGCTTTGCTCCTGATCAGAAGCGCCAATGCCTGCGATGATGGAATCACCCAGTGCCAGTAACCTGAGTGCTTTGACGAAACGATTCTGGGCATGCTGGCCAAACAGGCCAAAGGCATTGCCTGGAGGCGGCGGCAATCGCAAAGCCTTTTTGCGCAACGCCAGGCCCTGAATGCCGGCAATGGGTAACAAACTCCAGAAGGCGATGCGGCTGAACATGCGCTACTCAGCAAGCATTCTGATGGGCACCTGGCGGTGACGAGGGCAACAGCAGTGACATCAATGCGCCGTATCCCAATCCTTGCCGTGGCCCGAGTCCACCAGCAGTGGCACAGCCAGGTCAGCAGCTGCGGTCATCCGTGCCACCACTTCACTGCGAACGCGTTCCAGGTCTTCTTCAGCCACTTCCAGTACCAGTTCGTCATGCACCTGCATCACCAGCCAGGCGTTTGGCTTTTCGGTCTGCAGCCAGTTATCCACGCTGATCATGGCGAGCTTGATGATGTCGGCGGCCGTGCCCTGCATGGGTGCATTGATGGCTGCCCGCTCCGCCCCCTGGCGACGCTGCATATTGGACGCGGTAATATCCGGCAGGTACAGGCGCCGGCCGAAGAGGGTTTCCACATAGCCCTGCTCGCGGGCTTTCTCGCGTGTGGTTTCCATGTACTGCTGCACGTTCGGGTAGCGCAAAAAGTAGGTATCCATATAAGCCTGGGCTTCCTGCCGGCCAATATTCAGCTGGCGTGCCAGGCCAAAGGCCGACATGCCATACATCAGCCCGAAATTGATGGCCTTGGCAGCACGCCGCTGATCGCCGTCCACCTGCTCATAGTCCACCCCGAAGACTTCACCCGCCGTTGCTTTATGCACGTCGATGCCGCTGCGAAAAGCCGTCAGCAAGCCTTCATCGCCGGACAAATGCGCCATGATGCGCAGCTCAATCTGGGAATAGTCGCAGGCCAGAATAACTTGCCCGGGCGGAGCAATGAACGCCTGCCGTATGCGCCGCCCGAGCGGCGTGCGGATCGGAATGTTCTGCAGGTTGGGATCGGTGGAAGACAGACGTCCGGTGGCGGCTACCGCCTGGTGATAGGAGGTGTGCACCCGGCCGGTTTTCGGATTGATCTGTTCGGGCAGCTTGTCGGTGTAAGTCGAGCGCAGCTTGGACAGCGAGCGGTGCTCCAGGATCAGGCTGGGTAGCTGGTATTCATCGGCCAGCTCCTGCAACACATCTTCCGCCGTTGAAGGCTGGCCTTTGGGAGTTTTGCGGGTCACGGGCAGGCCCAGGTCTTCAAACAGGATTTTCTGCAATTGCGCCGGTGAAGCCAGGTTGAAGGGACCTCCGGCCTCTTTATGGGCCTCTTTCTCAAGTTGCTTGATCTGTTCTGCCATCTCCCTGCTCTGCTTTTTCAGCAAGTCGCCATCAATCAGCACGCCGTGCTGCTCCATGCGCGCCAGCACGGGTATGAGCGGAATCTCAATGTCCTGCAAAACGCTGGCCAGGCCTTTCTGTTCCTGCAAACGGGGCCAGAGGTGTTGATGCAGTTGCAGCGTGACATCAGCATCTTCAGCCGCATAATTGCTGGCCTGCTCGAGGGGAACCTGGCTGAAGGAAATTTGTTTGGCACCTTTGCCGGTGATGTCTTCGTAGTGCACCGTCTGGCGGCTGAGGTATTTCAGTGCCAATGAATCCATATCGTGGCGGCTGGCAGTGCTGTTCAGCACGTAAGATTCCAGCATGGTGTCAAATGCCACACCCTGAACCTTGATGTCGTAATTGGACAGCACGTTCATGTCGTACTTGATGTGCTGGCCGACTTTCGGCAATTTTGGATCTTGTAACAGAGGTTTGAGTTTTTCAATTACGGTGGGCAGTTCCAGTTGCTGCGGCGTGTCCAGGCCATCATGCCCCACCGGCACATACCAGGCTTCGCCCGCTTCTACCGCGAAACTCAAACCCACCAGCCGCGCTTGCATCGGGTCGAGACTGGTGGTTTCGGTGTCGACAGATAGCAGTTCGGCAGCGCTGAGTTTCTCCAGCATGTTTGCCAGAGCGGGCAGATCCAGCACGGTGTGATAGATCTGTTCGGCGCTTGCTTCCTGCCGGGTGTCGGTGGCGTCCAGTTCTTTCAGCCAGCTGCTGAATTCGTACTTCTGCAACATTTGCGTCAAGCCAGCCCGATCGACCTCGCCTCGCAACAGTTCGGCAGGCGCGATACCCAGCTCCAGCTCCCGCCGGATGGTGACCAGGTCGCGCGACAGCGGCAGAGCAGGAATCGCGGCTCGCAGATATTCGCCAATCTTGCCGCCAATTTCATCCGCGTGCGAAACGAGATTGTCCAGGGTTCCATACTGCTGCAGCCACTTCACGGCCGTCTTGGGGCCGCATTTATCAACTCCGGGAATGTTGTCGGAGGTATCACCGGTCAGGGTCAGGAAATCGATGATCTGATCAGGTCTTACACCAAATTTTTCCAGCACACCGCCCTGATCCAGGTGTGTATCGGTCATGGTATTGACCAGGCTGGTATGTTCCGTCACCAGTTGTGCCAGATCCTTGTCACCGGTGGAAATCACGCAATCCATATCCTGCTCTTCGGCAATGCGACTCAGTGTGCCTATCACGTCGTCTGCCTCCACGCCTTCGACCTGCAGCAGCGGCAAACCCAGTGATTTGACGAACTTGAGTATGGCTTCTACTTGCCCGGCCAACTCCCTGGGCATGGCAGGGCGGTTAGCTTTGTATGCCGGATAAGTTTCATGACGAAAAGTCGGGCCGCGGGCATCAAACACCACGGCAATGTGCTGCGGATCGTGTTCCTGCAGCAGGCGGCGCAGCATGTTGGCCACGCCCAGTATGGCGCCGGTCGCATCGCCATGGCTGTTGGTCAGATTCGGCAGGGCATGAAAGGCGCGATAGATGTATGACGATCCATCCACCAGATAAATGACAGGTCTCTGTTTCATATCAATATGCGGTGATTCGATTCGCGATGCGGTCTGATATCATGCAAGCAGGGTTTTTGCCATGTTGGTGTAATAGGGTTTGTGGAACAGGATTTGCGCAATAGGGCTCGCGCAATTTCCCTGGCAAGGCCCAGTCTACCGCAGTGAGCGAATTTGACAGGAGATAATTGTGAAAAGGCAGACTGGATCATCTGGATACCCAACTCGGGTTGTGATCGCCGCAAAGGCACTACTTGGGCTTGCCCTGTTACTTCCCGGCCTGGCTCTGGCGCAGCAGCAACCTGGCAATCCTCTGGAGCGGCCGCCCGACATTCCTCCTGAAGGCGCCGCTGAACAGCCCCAGCCACCCGCTGTTCCCCCTGAAGGCACAGCTGAACAACCCTTGCCGCCCAAAGTGCAGGAGGAGCAGGTAGAACCCACCGTCACCATTCGCGACGAGGAAGACAAGCGCATTGAGGAATACAGTCGTAACGGGCAAGTGTATATGGTCAAGGTCATACCGGATAAAGGCTTGCCCTATTACTACATCGACACTGACGGTGATGGCCGGCTGGAAACAGCACCCACCAAGGATCTGGAACAGGTACGGCCGGTTTACTGGAAGGTCAAGGAGTGGGATTGAACGCAGCTGCGCCCTACGCTTCTGATTCCAGCCTGCCGGCACGCTTCATTAAACTGATTGGGAACGCAGTGGCCTGGCTGACATTGGCCATGGTGCTGGTCACTTTTACGGTGGTGGTCAGTCGTTACGCCTTCAACATGGGCTGGATCTGGCTGCAGGACAGCATTACCTACCTGCATGCCTGCGTATTCATGCTGGCCGCAGCCTTGACACTGCAAAGGGATGAACATGTGCGGGTGGATATCTTTTACCGCGGAAAAGCACCGCGGCAAAAAGCCCTGGTCGATGCCCTGGGCATACTGCTGTTCCTGATGCCCTTCTGTATTTTTTTGATCATCACTTCGTGGAATTACGTAGCGGTTGCCTGGAAGATCCAGGAAGGCTCGCGTGAAGCCAGTGGCCTGCCCTGGGTGTACGTTCTGAAGACATTGGTTCTCGTCATGCCAGCCTTGGTGTTGCTGCAGGCCGGGGTGTTGCTGGCGGACTGCTGGCGTTGCCTGCGTTCTGGCCGCAGAGTTACCGCAACAGCATGATAAAAATCTGAGGAGGTTCTGATTTATCCAGCGATGAATTAAGGAAGCTCTGATTAATTCGTCCATGCAGCATCAGAGCACGCAAAACAAAAAATGTCATTTTTGTTTTGCTTCATTTTCAATGATTTACAATCATCGAAAATGGCGGCACATCCTTGTGCCGCGGCAACTCTGAATAAATCAGAGTTGCCTTAAACAGAGCTTCCCTGAATTTACCGTCAGCTGAGTTCTGTGCGCAGCCAATCCAGCACCGGCGTGGTATCAGGGGCCTGGCCAGTCCATAGCTCGAAAGCCAGAGCCGCCTGTTCCGCCAGCATACCCAGCCCGTCGCTGAAAGGCGCGCCTTGCGCCCTGCAAACCTGCCGCCAGGGCGTGGCCGCGAGCCCGTAATTGAGGTCGTAGCAAAGGCTCTCCGCTGCAAAAATGCCAGTGGGCAATTGCGGAGCTTTTCCCTGGTGGCCCAGTGATGTGGCGTTGATCAGAAGGTCAAAATTCTTTTCAGTCGGCAACTCAGAGAGTGCGCAGGCTGACACCGGCCCGAATGGGGCAAATCGTTTGGTCAATTCAATGGCTTTGCCAACCTGGCGATTGGCGATGAGCAGACTCGCTGGGGCTTGTTGCAGTAAAGGACCTATGACACCCGCAGCAGCACCGCCGGCACCGATCAGCAGGATGTGCTTGTCGCGCAGGCCTTGCGGCAGCAAGCGCAGCAGATCGCGCAACAGGCCCGCGCCATCGGTATTGGTGCCATACCAGTTACCGGCCTGGCGAAATACCAGTGTGTTCACCGCTTGTGCCAGTCGGGCAGCATCGCTGAGTTCCTGCGCGGCTGCACAGGCAGCCAGTTTAAGCGGCACAGTGACATTGCATCCCAGTGCACCGCTATCGGCAAATTGCTGCAGGCGGTCGGGAAATTCTTCCAGCGTAGAGGCAATCGCCTGGTATTCGATCTCGAGGCCGAATTGGCGGGCAAAACGACTGTGGATGGCTGGCGACAGCGAATGCGCTATCGGGTAGCCAAAAACCGCCAGGCGAATCAGTCTTTTTGCTGCAGCCACTCGGCAACCTGAACAGCGTAATACGTCAGGATGGCATCGGCACCAGCGCGGCGTATGCCGGTCAGAGATTCCAGGACCACCGGGCGCTCGTCCAGCCAACCCTTACCCGCTGCTGCTTTCAACATCGCATACTCACCCGACACCTGGTAGGCGAAAGTGGGTATGCCAAAACTTTCTTTGACGCGCCGGATGATGTCCAGGTAAGGCATGGCGGGTTTGATCATCACCATGTCGGCACCTT
>JANOGQ010000508.1:0-1744 GCA_031406105.1 Lysobacterales bacterium
CCGGCTCAGCCATCGTCCAATGCCTCGCGCAGCCGGGCGAGCGCATAGCGCAGCCTGCTCTTGACCGCCTCTTCGGTCGCGCCAGTGGCGGCCGCGATCTCAGCCAGCGTCATGCAGCCTGAGCGTTGATTCAGGCGGCGCTCGATTTCGTCAGCATTGAGGTCCAGTGCTTTGGCCAGAGGATCGATATCTTCCGGTGTCTGCAGCAGTTCTGTCGGATTTACCCAGACTGAATCCACCGGCGTACTGACTGCCAGCGGTTCTCCGGCCCGGTCTACTATATTGCCGCGCCTGGTGGGAATTTCCACTTCGCGCATGAAGCGGGCTTCGCCCTGACCTTGCAGGAACTCAGTTTCCATGACCTGCAAATTGACCGCACGCGCAACCAGGGCTACAGAACACAACAGGAAGGCCAGCAGGAAGCCATAGAGGCGACTGATGGGAACCTGATTTTTCTGTTCGCTGCTCAAGGCTTAACCACCAGGATATGGGTATCTTCCGGGTCCTTCATACCCAGCTCTTCACGAGCTTTTGATTCCACCTGACCGGCATCCGCCAACCAGGCCTGTTCCAGCGTCAGCCGGCTCCACTCAGCGATCAGGTCATCCCGGCCGCCTTCCAGTTCTCCTAGGTGCACAGCCACACCACGACTTTCATGGCGCGTATACACCACTCCCAGGGCGCTGCCTATGACGGTGATGAGAACTATCAGCACGGTGACTATTCGGGCATTCAAACCAGTTTCTCCGCAATCCTCAAGACAGCACTACGCGACCGGGGATTGGCGGAGAGTTCATCAAGCGACGGTCTTATTGCCTTGCCCACCAGTTGCACAATCGCTCTGGCTTCCGGGTGTTCCGGTATGTTGCGACGGACCTTACCTGGTCGTGCGGCTTCGCGGAATGTCCGCTTGACCAGGCGGTCTTCTAATGAGTGAAAGCTGATTACTGCCAGCCTTCCTCCCGGGCACAACACTTTTAAAGCGGCATTAAGCCCAATGGCCAAATCGGCCAATTCGTTATTGATTTCTATACGGATTGCCTGGAAGCATCGTGTGGCTGGATGCTTTTTGTGCTCCCGACGACCAATGCACTGTTCTACCAGTGCGGCCAATTGGCCTGTTGTTTCCAGTCGTCCCTGCTGCCGAGCCATTACGATGCTCCTGGCAATCCTGCGCGCGTGGCGCTCCTCTCCGAACTCCCAAAACACGCGGGTTATTTCCCGTTCTGGCGTCGTAGCAATCCACTCTGCTGCCGATACGCCTTGTGATGGGTTCATACGCATATCCAGCGGACCATCTCCCATAAAGGAGAATCCCCGTTCCGGATTGTCCAGTTGGGGTGAGGACACTCCGAGATCCAGCAAAATACCGTCCAGACCTCGCTCCAGTCCCCAATCACGGACAAAGCGTTCCATTTCCGCAAAACTGCCCTGGGCAATTCTGAAACGTGGGTCACTTCCCATCGTTCCGGTTCCAAAAGCTACTGCTTCGGGATCCTTGTCCAGAGCCATCAAGCGGCCCTCCCCGGACAGACCAGCCAAAATGGCCTGGGCATGTCCACCTCTACCGAAAGTGCCGTCGAGATAAACACCATTCTCGCGGCCTGGAGCTTGCAGATTCAGAGCTTCCAACACCTCATCCAGCAATACTGGCTGGTGTTGATCCGTTCTCATCTTGCCGAATCGGCACTTCCTGCTTGTTGCTCAGCCGGCGCTATCACAGCACCAGGCGACTCATTTCTTC
>JANOGQ010000545.1:0-5611 GCA_031406105.1 Lysobacterales bacterium
GCAAAGGAAGGCTTAGCAATGACAGGAAACAGATCATGAGCGGCAACCGCAAAGACCGTACATTAGCACTGGCCGGAGTATTGCAGGCGACAGAACTGGTACGACAGGCCGCCTGGCATGGCACCTGGTCGGGCTACGCAGCTACCGCCAGCCTGGACTCACTGTTTCGTCTGGAAGCCGATAACGTTGATTCCGTATACGGCGATCGCAAGCGCATGCGGCTGGGCCTGGAAACCCTGATCTCGGTGTTACAGGGTGATCAGGGCAGTAATGATGCACTGCGTTATGCCGTGGCCTTATTGCAGATTGAGCGGCAGTTCCAGCGCAAGCCATCACTGCAAACCAGGGTCGGCAAAGGCCTGGATGAAATTGAACAGGCGGCAGAGGATGTTTCCGAGGAAACAGTCGAGGATTTCAAGGCTGAACGGGTGGCTGCCTTGTACACCGAAACCATCAGCCAATTGTCGCCCCGCATCGTGGTCAACGGTAAACCACAATACCTTAAAGTCGAAAGAGTGGTGAGTTGGGTTCGCAGTCTGCTGCTCGCCGGCCTGCGCTCTGCAGTTCTTTGGGATCAATTGGGTGGTGGTCGCATGGAACTGATGTTTTCTCGCCGTAAACTACTGGCAGCAGCTCAGGAATTGCTGCATAGCTAAGGTCTGTTTGAACTATTTGCAGCCCTGGCCTTTGAACGATTTTAAGAAACAGCGATAATGCCGGCTTGCTTGCAGGCAGAAATCATGAAAATAAAAATGAGGCCAGTTTTCTGCTCGAAATTACCGCATTTTTGATCAGCTTTTGTTTCGGAGAACGCAATGGGTGACTCTTTTTCCACCATCAGTACGCTGACCGTCAACGGCCAAAACTATCGTTATTTCAGCTTGCTGAAACTGGGCGAGAAATTTCCGCTTAAGCGTCTGCCCTTCAGCCTGAAAATCCTGCTGGAAAACCTGCTGCGACACGAAAACGGGATCGATGTGAAACACAGCGATATTGAAGCACTGTGCCATTGGGATGCCAAGGCTGAGCCCGCCACGGAAATTGCTTTTACTCCGGCTCGCGTGGTTTTGCAGGACTTTACCGGTGTTCCGGCAGTGGTTGATCTCGCAGCCATGCGCGATGCCATGGTGGCGTTGGGTGGTTCAGCGAGCAAGATCAACCCCCTGTCACCCGCAGAATTGGTGATCGATCACTCGGTGCAAGTGGACAGCTACGGCGCCGCTGACTCGCTGGACATCAACAATCGCATCGAATTTCAACGCAACAATGAGCGTTACAGCTTCCTGCGCTGGGGCCAAAGTGCTTTCAGCAACTTCCGTGTGGTACCACCCAACACCGGAATTGTTCACCAGGTCAACCTGGAACATCTTGCGCGGGTGGTGTTTGATCATGAAGGGGTCGCTTATCCAGACACGGTGGTGGGTACCGATTCCCACACCACCATGATCAACGGCATCGGCGTGCTGGGCTGGGGCGTTGGTGGTATCGAAGCCGAAGCGGCTATGCTGGGCCAGGCCATCACCATGCTGATTCCGCAGGTGGTTGGCTTCAAGCTGACCGGCAAGCTGCCAGAAGGTGCAACCGCCACTGACCTGGTGCTGACGGTCACGCAAATGTTGCGTGCGCACGGCGTGGTGGGCAAGTTCGTGGAGTTTTCCGGCCCTGGTCTGGACCACCTGCCGCTGGCGGATCGCGCCACGATTGCCAATATGGCGCCGGAGTATGGTGCAACCTGCGGCATCTTCCCCATCGACGAAGAAAGCCTGCGCTACTTACGCCTGTCGGGCCGCAGCGAGCAGCGCGTCGCGCTGGTTGAAGCCTACGCCAAAGCACAGGGAATGTTCCGCACCCCAGATCAGCCAGAAGCGGAGTACTCCGCTTTGCTGGAACTGGACATGGCAACGGTACAACCCAGCCTGGCAGGTCCAAAACGTCCTCAGGATCGCGTATTGCTGAGCGAGGCCGCACAAAACTATGCGCACCATGTAGCCATGATTGCCAGCACCCGCACCAGCCCCGATTTCACCGAAGTCAGGCTGGGGGGTGAAGGTGGCAGTACTGCGCTGGGGAACGAAGCTGTTTTGCAATCACCCATTGCCACGGTTTCCTACCAGGATCAGGAATTTGAAATGCGTGATGGCGCAATTGTTATTGCTGCCATCACTTCCTGTACCAACACTTCCAACCCACAGGTGATGCTGGGAGCCGGCCTGCTGGCCCGGAATGCCGTCAAAAAGGGCCTGAAGGTCAAGCCCTGGGTCAAGACCTCGCTCGGGCCAGGCTCAAGAGTGGTCACGGACTACCTGGAGAAAGCAGGCCTGGTAGACGATCTGGACGCCTTGGGATTCAATGTAGTCGGCTACGGCTGTACCACTTGTATCGGCAATTCCGGCCCTCTGCCCGAGCCGATTGCAAAAGCCATACGCGAAAAGGATCTGGCAGTGGTTTCAGTGCTTTCCGGCAACCGCAACTTTGAAGGCCGCGTGCATGCTGATGTGAAAATGAACTACCTGGCCTCACCACCTCTGGTTGTAGCTTACGCACTCGCTGGCCGCATGAACGTAAATCTCACCACCGAGCCACTGGGTGAAGATTCGCAAGGCAAACCGGTTTACCTGAAAGACATCTGGCCCAGCAGTCGGGAAATTCAAGACGTGGTAGCAGCAAATGTAACTTCGGAGATGTTCGAGAAAAGCTACTCCAGCGTGTTCAAAGGCGATGAACGCTGGAATAGCATTGCTTCTCCTGAAGGCGAGATTTTTGATTGGCAGGATGACTCGACCTATATCCAGAATCCTCCTTATTTTGTCGGCATGACCCTGCACCCGCCAGGCATCCCCACGATCAAAGGCGCTCGCTGTCTGGCCAAATTGGGTGATTCGATCACGACCGATCACATTTCACCTGCCGGATCCATCAAGGAGGATTCTCCTGCCGGCGCGTATCTCAAGAGCAAAGGCGTATTGAAAGCCGACTTCAACTCCTATGGCTCACGGCGTGGCAACCACGAGGTCATGATGCGCGGCACGTTTGCAAATGTCCGCCTGCGCAATCAACTGGCACCCGGTACCGAGGGCGGCTGGACCACTTTCCAGCCCGGTGATGGTTTGATGTTCATTTACGATGCGGCCATGAAGTATCAGCAGGAAGGAACGCCGCTGATCATCCTGGCTGGCAAGGAATATGGCACCGGCTCTTCACGCGACTGGGCCGCCAAAGGCACTAATCTGCTGGGAGTCAAAGCCGTGATCGCCGAAAGCTTTGAACGCATACATCGCTCAAACCTGGTGGGAATGGGCATCCTGCCACTGACATTCCTGCAAGGGCAGTCGGCAGCTTCTTTGGAATTAACAGGTAAAGAAATATATGATATTCAGGAACTTGCACCTCATAGCTCAAGTAATATAACTGTCAAGGCCACTAATGACGAGGGCAAGATCATCGAATTTGAGGCCAAGCTGAGGATTGATACTCCCAAGGAATGGGACTACTACCAGCACGGCGGTATTCTGCAATATGTGCTGAGACAGCTGGCCGGTCAGGTGTGAGTTTGCCAGAATTGCCAGGCCTCACTCTGTCAGGCGCGGCAGGATCCGGTGGTGCCCCTGCAGCTCGTAGGCATACGCCATGCTGAGCAATAGCGATTCGCTCCAGATGGGCCCGACAAATATCAGGCTGAATGGGGCACCGCTCCGATAAGCACCGGCTGGAACTATCACCGCTGGGAGGCCGGCAACGTTTATCTCTCCTACCGTTGTAGCCTGGTGACGGCCATTGCCTTTCATTCGCGGTGGCTCTTCGAGCATTTGGGGAAAGACCATGCCATCCAGGCTGTACTGGGCCATCGTACGGTCAAAGACGCGCAGGTAGCGTTCCCGCGCAGCAAGGAATTCCGTGATGTCCGGACGCAGCGCTTCGCCATTGGATCCGCGCGGCAGCATGGGACTCAGTATGTTCAGCGGTCCGCCCGGTCCGAAAGGGTCTTCGCCCGTCTTGGCCACCAAATCTTTGAAAGAATGAATCGGCGCATCTTCGGGAAAGCGGGCGAAGTAGGCATCAAGGTCAAAGATTGCGGTCTCCGCGCCACGCAAGTCTGCTATGCCAAGATGCAGCGTGGCGATTTCTGCGAAGTCGCTCCCTGCGAAAGGGTCCCTTACGATGACGGCACCCTGGGCGCTTAGTTCGGTAACGGCACGGCCGTAAAGCTCGAGCGTCTCGTCACTTAGTGGGGTGCGGCGCCAGCCAGGGCCGTACAATCCAATGCGCTTGCCCCGCAATGCCCCGGGTGACAAGGCAGCAATGTAGCCCTCGGTCGGAACGCGGCCGATCGCAGCGACAGTCTTCGGATCATCCAGGCTATACCCCGCAATCGTCTGCAGTAACATGGCTGCGTCGTAGACGGTCTTGGCGTGCACGCCAACTACATCGCGTGTGCTGCTGGCGATGGGTGCCACACCACTGTTAGGCACAAGCGCGAAGCTTGGCTTCACGCCAACTAAAGACTGCGCTGCCGCCGGGTTCTGAATGGATCCGCCGGTCTCCTCTGCCAAACCCATCACCGCAAAGCTCGCTGCTACGGCTGTGGCGGTCCCAGCACTGCTGGCGCCGGGCGCTATGTCCGGATCTACAGCGTTATAGCTAGGCCCTGCCCAGCTGGAGTCTGCGCGGGTATCATCGCCAGCAAACGCAGGCATGTTGGTCTTGCCCAAAATTATGGCGCCGGCATCGCGCAGGCGACGCACGACGGTCGCGTCTTCTCCCGCGACCAGCGCAATGCCGCCATCGGTCGCGTTTAGCCGTTTCCAGCCCAAAGTTGAGGCGAGACCGGCCACGTCAATAGATTCCTTAACAACCACAGGAATTCCCGCCAGCAAACCCACCCGCTCGCCCGCCGCGATTCGCCGGTCTATGGCGCGCGCGTCATCCACTGCCGCGGGGTTTAGAATCGTCATTGCGTTCAGTCGCGCCTCATGGCGCGCGATACGATCGAGGTAAGCGCGTGTCAGTGTTTCAACAGTGTATTTGCCTGCGGCCAGGTCGAAGGCAATTTGCTCTGCCGTGAGTTCCGCCACTGCGGGCCCGGCGGCGTGCGGCGCTGTTGGCACCAGGTAAAAGCCGAGCATCACAGCTGTGGCAAGCCTGAGTGTGCAGCAACCATTCATGAGGCATCCATCGAGATTACAGTGTGGTGCGGGGTCGCCGTAGGCTTCATTCAAGAAACCAGCGTTGTTTTTAGAACGCCATTTAATCGTCAGGCTTTGCCTTTCACCAGGATTTCTACCCGGCGGTTCTGGGCGCGGCCTTCCGTAGTGCTGTTATCGGCTACCGGGTAAGCCTCGCCATAGCCAATTGCATCCATGCGTGATCTATCCACCTGGCGCATGGCCAGATGATTCATCACCGCTTCCGCCCGACGCTCGGACAAGGCTTGATTATGAGCTTCGCTGCCCGTGGAATCGGTATGGCCCTGCACAAGAATGGCTGTTTTCGGATATTCCATCATGACTTGCGCGAATTCGTCCAGAGAGAATCTGGAGTTTTCTGAAAGAACCGCTGAATCCACTGCAAACAGAATGTCGCTTTCGAAGCTGACGCGCAGGGTTTCTTCGTC
>JANOGQ010000632.1:0-8367 GCA_031406105.1 Lysobacterales bacterium
GCCGGATGATGTCCAGGTAAGGCATGGCGGGTTTGATCATCACCATGTCGGCACCTTCTTCGATGTCCAGCCGTACTTCACGCAAGGCCTCATCGCTGTTGGCCGGGTCCATCTGGTAAGAGTACTTGTTGCCACCGGCCAGATTGGTGGCCGAGCCCACCGCATCGCGGAAGGGACCGTAAAACGCCGATGCATATTTAGCGGCATAGGCAAGGATGCGGGTATTGCTGAAACCCTCAGTTTCCAGGGCCTGGCGAATCGCGCCAATGCGGCCATCCATCATGTCTGATGGTGCCACCACATCAGCGCCCGCTTCGGCATGCGACAGCGCCTGCTTGACCAGTACATCCACCGTGGCATCGTTCACTACGTAGCCCGTATCGTCGATCAGGCCATCCTGGCCATGCGTGGTAAAGGGGTCCAGCGCCACATCCGTGATTACACCCAGCCCCGGAACCTGTTCTTTCAGCGCTGCCACAGCGCGTTGCGCCAGTCCATCGGGATTCCAGGCTTCGCGGCCATCTGCCGATTTCGCTCCTGCATTAACAATGGGAAACAGGGCTATTGCCGGAATGCCCAGCCGCTGCGCATGCCGGGCTGCAGGCAGCAGGCGGTCTATGCTCATGCGTTGCACTTCCGGCATGGACGCCACATTCTCCACCCGGTCTTTTCCTTCCAGCACAAAAACCGGCCAGATCAGGTCATCGGTACTCAAGCGCGTTTCACGCATCAGCCTGCGGCTGAAGTCATTGGCACGCATGCGGCGCATGCGAGTGGCCGGAAAACTCATGATGCTGTCCTCTTTGCTGCTCCAACCGGAAACTCTGATTTATTCAGAGTTTCTGCGGCATAAGGATGTGCCGCCATTTTCGATGATTGTAAATCATTGAAAATGAAGCCAAACAAAAATCACATTTTTTGTTTGGGCGTGCTCTGATAATTCAGGGACGAATTACTCAGAGCTTCCCTAGTTTATCTTCAGCAGCAGGCTCGGTGGTAGCTGCTGCCTGAAATTCGTAAAGCAGGTTGAGCCGGGTGATCAGCTCATCCCTGCCTTCACCACTCAAGGTAGACAGCACTTGCACGGTGGCATTGGGCGGCAACTCACGCCGCAGTTTCAATAGCGTTGATTGCGCCGGGCCGCGCTTCAGTTTGTCTGCCTTGGTCAGCACCAGATGAACCGGCAGGGATTTGGCGGTACACCAGGCCACCATTTGCTGATCAAATGGCCGCATGGGGTGGCGGATGTCCATCAGCAGCACCACCCCGCGCAAAGACAATCGGGTTTCAAAATAGACCTGCAACACTTCCTGCCAGTGATCGCGTAAGCTGGCCGGAACCTTGGCATATCCATAACCCGGCAGGTCCGCAATCCGGCGTTGATCATCGATATTGAAAATCACGATCTGTTGGGTACGTCCCGGCGTTTTACTGGTGCGGGCCAGCGATTTTTGCTCCGTCAGTGCGTTGATAGCGCTGGATTTGCCGGCATTGGAGCGGCCTGCAAAAGCGACCTCATAACCCTGGTCAGCCGGTAATTGATGCAGGTGATGCGCGCTGATCACATATTCCGCCTGTCGATAAGGGTTGTGCAGGGTGCGCAGGATTTTGTGGTGAGTTCGGCTGGCTGGTTTCATTTTTGACTTGATCGGGCTGGTACGTGGCGGCTTAAACCGCGATAATATTCTGACATTCTAGCCTGAATCATCCGACAGCCCGTTTGATACAAGCAAATACCAGTGAATCATCAGGGAAATACCAGGAGAAATTTTCATGAATGCATGCTTCCGCATGGTTGCCGGCTTGATGTTACTGATCAGCCTGCCTGTGCTGGCTGAAGGTGATGCCGAAGCTGGCAAGTCCAAAGCTGGCATCTGTGCAGCCTGCCACGGCACTGATGGTAACAGCATGGTGCCCCAATGGCCCAAGCTGGCAGGACAACATCCCGCTTACCTCGAGCGCCAGACAGCCCTGATCAAGTCCGGTGCACGGCCGGTACCCGAAATGGCCGGTATTGTGGGCGCCATAAGCGAACAGGACTTTGCAGACCTGGCTGCATATTTTTCCAGCCAGAAAAACAGCGCCGGTGTGGCCGATGAAGCGCTCCGCCCCTTGGGTGAAAGATTATGGCGTGCTGGCAATGCTGAAAGCGGTGTGCCTGCCTGCATGGCCTGTCATGGGCCATCTGGCGAAGGAAACCCTTTGGCGGGCTATCCCGCATTGGCCGGCCAGCACAGCGTGTACACGGCCAACATGCTGAAGCGTTTTCGTGCGGGTGAAAACTGGGGTGAAAAAGACACCAACAGCCAGGTCATGGTTGGCACTGCTGCCAGGCTGACAGACGAAGAGATTGCCGCACTGGCCAGCTACATCCAGGGGCTTTACCTGCTTGCAGAATGAACCGAAATCCCGCATCGCTGTCTTTGATGGCGTTCGGCAAAGACAACTGATTGAATCGTGGAGTGCCAGATGAAAACTCGTTTAATGACCTTTGTAGTTACTGCCATCACCTTGCTGTTGTTTGCCGGCCTGGGCCAGGCGGCGGAAACCAAGTATCAGGCCGGTGTGCACTACACAGCCATAGAGAACGCCAAGGCAACAGTGCCGGGTAGCGTCGAAGTGGTGGAAGCCTTCAGTTACATGTGCACCCATTGCGCTACTTTTGAGCCTTATATCGAGAGCTGGCACAAACGCCTGCCGGAAGGCGTCAAGTTTTCGCGCTTCCCGGTGGTATTCGGCCGCAGTACCTGGGAGTTGTATGCCCGTGCGTATGTCACGGCAGATTTGATGGGTGTTGCAGACAAGGCGCATGGTGCGCTGATGGACAAGATCTGGAAAGAGCGCCAGATATTGAAGTCCATAGAGGAACTGGCTGCATTTTACGCCGACTTCGGCGTTGACCCGGATGAGTTTATCGCCACTTCGAAATCCTTTGCGGTAGATGCCAAAATGCGCCGGGACCAAAGTTTTCTGATGGATGCAGGTGTCAGTGGCACGCCCAGCATGGTGGTTAATGGCAAATACCTGGTGGCCGGTAATGCCGCTGTTGCCAATTACGATCAATTGCTGGCAGTGGTGGATCACCTGGTGGCTCTAGAACTGGCAGCCGCCATCAGTCCGGCTGCTGTAGCAGACGCCATCGAGGGCACCGTTGAATCTCAGCAAGAGGCTTCGGCCAAAGCGCAGGAAGATGCTGCAGCAGCTACCCCTCCTGATGAGAGTTGATTTGATTTATAGTCCAGCCAGGCTGACCTGAAATGCCAACGGCAAGCCCGCCTGACAGCGGGCCGCACCAACTGCGTCTGCTCAGTTTCAATATCCAGGCAGGTACGGCGACTACTTCCTATCACAATTATGTAACCCACAGCTGGCGGCAAATTTTGCCGCACAGCCAACGCACTACCAATCTGGACAGTATTGCCAGCCTGATTCAGTCCTATGACATGGTGGCTTTGCAGGAAGTCGATTCCGGCAGCCTGCGTTCCGGCTTCATCAACCAATCACGTTACCTGGCCGGACATTCCGGCATGCCTTACTGGTGTCACCAGTCCAATCGCAAGGTGGGCAACGTGGCTTATGCCGGCAATGGTTTTCTCAGCCGCTTTGAACCCGATGCGGTTGACGAATACCGTTTGCCCGGGCCTATTCCGGGTCGTGGCTCTTTAGTGCTGCGCTATGGCGAAGGCGCGGATAGCCTGACCGTGGCGGTACTACACCTGGCGCTGGGTAAGCGGGCGCGCAAGCAGCAACTGGAGTTTTTGGCCAACAAGCTGGAATCGGCCGATCGACTGATAGTAATGGGTGATCTCAATGCTCCCCTCCACAGCCCCGAAACCCAGGCATTCTGCGCTGGACTCGGGTTGGCCACACCCACCATCGATTTGCCTTCCTACCCCTCATGGCAACCGCAGCGGGCGATTGACCACATCATGTTGAGCAAAAGCCTTACCAGTTTTGATGCACGTGTCGTGCAGGTCGGTTTTTCCGATCACTGCCCGGTTGAACTGCGGGTGGAATTACCGGCAGATATGCGTTTGCGTCCGGCCTTGTATCCACGGGTCAGCCTCTAAACCCTGATTCCGAACACAAACAGCCGCGCAGCTGTCACAATATCGGGAAATTGTACTATTGGCAGGATGATTCAGATCATTACTCGTATCTTCACAGCTATCCTCGTGCTGAGTTTGCAGCTCTCGCTGGGTATCATTTCTGCACCCCTCATCGCCCAGGAATCCACTGCCGCAGCCGTCACTACGCCAGCTTCGGCACTTGCTGATCAGAGGATGCGGTTCATTCAGGCCTGGCAGGCCGCCAAGCGCGGTGATCGCGCCCGCGTGGAACAATTAGCCAGTTCATTGCAGGATTATGTGCTCTATCCTTACCTGCGCTATGACGATTACCTGGCACGGCGCAATGTGGTTGATCCCGGGGAGTTTGCGGGTTTCCTCAATGCCCACACGGATTGGGCGTTTCACAAAGGCTTGCGTCGTGCCTGGTTACGCAGCCTGGGCGAAAAAGACCGCTGGGACGCCCTTTTGCAATATGTCGATGCAGCCAATGACAGCGACACGGAAATCCAGTGTTATCTGGCACAGGCGCGTATCCAGCGACAGCAACTGGATGGGCTGCTGGAACAGGCCCAGGCTCTGTGGGCAGTGGGCAAGTCACAACCCGATGTCTGTGACCCGGTGTTTGCCTGGCTGAAGAAGCAGAATGGCATCACTGCGGAATTGGCCTGGCAGCGCGTCAGTCGGGCCATTGAGGGCCGCAATTCGCGGCTGACCCTGTACCTGTCACGATATCTGTCTGGAGATGACAAAGTCTGGCTGGAACGCTGGCAGCAGCAAGACGGCTCGGCCTATCTGCGGCTGGATCGCAGCCGCAGCTGGCCGGATAGCCCGAGGGGGCAGCAGATAGTCAGCTTCGGTATGCAGCAACTGGCGCGTAAAGACGTCGATCGTGCATGGCAACTCTTCCCTAAATTGAACCAGCATTTCAGCTGGAACGAAGCGACCGAAGGCGCCATTCTGCGCGAGATCGCACTGTGGTCAGCTGTGGCTGGGGCCAGTGATGCCAGCTTGAAAATGCGGGCGGTGCCAAAAGGCTCGCGCGATGATCAATTGCTGGAATGGTGGGCCCGCAGCGGCCTGGCCACGCAGAACTGGGCTGAAGTGGTGCTCGCCGTGTCGGAGATGAGTCCTGAGATGAAGGCCAGTGAACGCTGGCAATACTGGGATGCCCGTGCCCGCATCAAGCTGGGCGACGAGGACTATGCACAAACCCTGCTGGAACAATTGGCCGGACAGGCCAGCTATCACGGCTTCCTGGCGGCTGACCTGCTGAATTTTCCCTATGCCATATGCCCCTTGCAAGCCGATTTCGGTGCTGAAGCAGTCACTGCTTTCGCCAATCGGCCAGCCATTCTGCGCAGCCTGGAATTACAACGCGCCGATCTGAAAAGCTGGTCGCGCAGTGAGTGGAACCTGGCCACCAAAGGCATGAGTGTTGAGGATTTGCGATTGGCTGCGGCTTTTGCCAGCGGCGAGGGTTGGTATTACGAAGCCATAGTCGCGCTGGCGGGCAGCGGGGAGCTGCAGTGGTATGAATGGCGCTTTCCCATGGCTTACGCCGATCTGGTTGAGCCACAGGCCCGCAAACTCCAATTGGACTCATCCTGGGTGATGGGATTGATGCGCTCCGAAAGCGCCATGGCAGCAGATGCGGTTTCACCGGCTGATGCGCGCGGCCTGATGCAGGTTCTGCCCTCCACTGCCAAGCAGATTGCCCGGCGCAATGCCTATTCTTACAGTGGCAGTGAGCAGCTGATGCAGGCTGAAACCAATATCCTGATCGGTACTACTTTTTTGCGCGAGCTGATGGATAAATTCAATAACAACCCGGTGCTGGTTTCGGGTGCTTACAATGCAGGGCCCAGTGCAGTCCAGCGCTGGCTGAAGACCCTGCCAGGGCAGGATGCCAGTATCTGGGTAGAAGTGCTGCCTTTTTACGAAACCCGCGATTACATACCCCGCGTACTGGCTTTCGCTACTATCTACAACTATCTGCTCAGCCAGGGTGAAGTCGAACAGCCTGTCGCCGGCCAGCTCGCCCAGCCGCAAACTCTGGTAAAGCGCATCAGCACACGCATGCCGCCGCCCGATGCAGGCCTCCCACGACCCGCCATTAGCGAGTCTGCAGCCATAGCCTGCCCTGTCCCAGTGGCTGCTGAGTTGGGGGACAACTGATATGCGGCTGGTACTGACAGGAGCAACGGGATTCGTAGGGCAGCATTTGCTGGCCCACCTGTCTTCCCTGGGCCACGAATGCCGGGTTTTGATCCGCGGTGACAAACTACGCCAATCCGTGCAGAACCTTCCCGGGGTTGATTATTACAAAGTGGATTTGCGCAATGCCGCTGAGCTGAAAACAGCCTTGCAAGGTACTGATTGAGTGATCAACCTGATCGGCATCCTCAACGAAAGGGCTTGGGGTGGCAAAGGTTTCCATGCTGCACACGTAATGCCGGTGCAGCTATTGATCACCGCATGTGAAGAGCTGGGCATACGGCGCTTTATCCAGGTCAGTGCCTTGAATGCCGGCCGCGGGACCAGTCACTATCTGCGCAGCAAGGGCGAGGCCGAGGCCTTGCTCAGAGCCGCCCAGGAAATCGATGAAACCATCCTGCAACCGGCGGTGATATTCGGGAAAGGTGATTCCTTTTTCAATCGCTTTGCAGCTTTGTTGCGCTTCGTGCCCTTGCTGCCCCTGGCCTGTCCGGATGCCAGAATGCAGCCGGTTTGGGTGGGAGATGTGGTGGCTGCGATCGCACTCTGCCTGGATCATCGCAGTACCATTGGCAAAACCCTCGAGCTGACGGGGCCGGAGGTTTTTACCTTGTTTCAGCTGGTCAATAAAACGGCCCGCTACAAGGGCTGGAACCGTCGAGTGATCGGCTTGCCGAACAGTCTGTCACGCTTGCAGGGAATGCTGATGGACTTTGTACCCGGCAAGCCCTTTTCCAGCGACAACTACCGTTCTTTGCAAGTGGACAGTATCAGTCGGCACAATGCTTTGCTGGATCTTGGCATCCACCCGAGCCGCATAGATGCCATCGTGCCCTTGTATCTGGCGCCAAAGGCTGGAGCAACCGTATCACCTGACCCCAGGCCATGAATCTCACAAGCCCCATTTTGCCCCTGAACGGGAATTCGCTGTGAGCGCAAAAGTCGCGATCAGAACCTATCTGGTCGGTGGTGCAGTGCGCGATGCGCTGCTGGGTGTGCAAGCGCGGGAACGTGACTGGGTAGTTACCGGGGCTACGCCGGAAACTCTGACTGACCAAGGCTACCGCCAGGTGGGCGCCTCTTTCCCGGTATTCCTGCATCCTGGAAACCAGGAGGAATATGCCCTGGCTCGCACCGAGCGCAAACAGGGTCAAGGCTATCACGGCTTCACCGTGGACTTTCACCCGGGCGTTACCCTGGAACAGGACCTGGAGCGTCGCGACCTGACCATCAATGCCATAGCCCAGGATGAAGAGGGCAATCTGATCGATCCATTCAACGGCCAGAGGGATTTGCGTGATCGCTGGTTACGCCATGTTTCTCCCGCCTTTAGTGAGGATCCCTTGCGGGTGTTACGGGTGGCACGTTTTGCTGCACGATTTGCAGGGCTGGGCTTTCGGGTTCATCCCGACACCATGGCGCTGATGCAGCAGATGGGCCGCGATGGTGAAATCGACCATCTGGTAGCTGAACGCAGCTGGACAGAAATCGCCGGTGGATTGACGGCGCAGCATCCGGGTGTTTTCCTGCAGGTATTGCGTGACAGCGGCGCTTTGGCCGTGTTGTTGCCGGAAGTGGATGTTCTGTTTGGCATTCCGCAGGACGAAAGATATCACCCTGAGATCGACACTGGCCTGCATGTGCAGATGACGCTGGATTATGCAGCCAGTCAGCATTATCCGGCGGAGGTCCTCTTTGCCTTGTTGTTACATGACCTGGGTAAAGGCCTGACGCCGAAGGAGCTATGGCCCAGTCACCATCGGCATGAAACGCAGGGTTTGCCACTGGTGCGGGAAGTATGCCAGCGCCTGAAGGCGCCTGTTGTGTATCGTGAACTGGCTGAGCGCGTTTGTGAGTTACATCTGCTGGTGCACCGCGCGCAGGAGTTGCAAGCCAAAACCCTGTTGCAATTGCTGGAAGCGGCAGATCTGTTCCGTCGCCCCGAACGATTACAGCCCCTGTTGCAAGCCTGCGAATCCGATTATCGTGGCAGACTGGGTCTGCAACAGCGGCCTTATCCCCAGGCCAGGATGGTCAGCTCCACCAGCGACATCACTGGTCAAAGCCTGTTCCTGTGCGGCCT
>JANOGQ010000644.1:0-2695 GCA_031406105.1 Lysobacterales bacterium
TGCGCAAGTTGACTTGAGAGATGGGAGAGATGGGGTCAGAGTAAAGGGACAGAGTAAGTTACTCTGTCCCTTTACTCTGACCCCAGCGTTTCACCGTTACTGGCACAGGTTTGCACCGCTTGCGCCAAGCCAGTCCAAAGAAACTCACAATGGCCACGACCAATCCGGGCCACAGCGGTTCAAGTGTAAACACGGGCGCCAGATCCAGTGCAGCGCAGGCATACCAGGCCAGGATGGTGGCAAAGGACAGGCAAATGCTCCAGAAGGCAGTGCCTGCATCCACTCGCCAGGCATAGACTGCTGCCAGCGTAGGCAGAATCACAGCTGCTGAATTCAGGGTGAAGGCCAGGGCCAGGATGTCCAGCACGTCCTGCATTTTCCAGGCCAGCAGCGCTGACAAAATGCCGAAGCACAAGGAAGAAACCATACCCAGCCGCAGCATGCGTTGCTGGCTGATCTGCGGATCGTAAAAGCGCTGGTAGATATCGCGGGTGAAATTCGCTGAAGCAGTCAGGATGCAGATGTCCGCAGAAGACATGATGGCCGACAATACGCCCACCAGCATCAGGCCTTTCAGCCCGGCGGGAAACATATTCAGAACAAAGGTAGTCAGGGCGTCGTTGCTGTCAGCGATGCCGGGAAATAATACGGCAGTGGTCATGCCCATCCAGGTGGCGGCCACCGCCAGTGGCAGCATGAACACCACTGCCAGCAGCGCACCGTTGCGTGCCGCTTTAACGCTGCGGGCCGCAAAGGTGCGGGTATAACAATCCATGGAGGTAAAAAAGCTCAGGACGATGCTGATCACCAGTGCCAATATGGCTGACCAGCCCCAGGCACCCACATCGGTGTAACTCACCGGCAGTTGGGCAGTCAGTTCATTGAAGCTACCGGTGTGGTGGATGGCGATTGGCAGGCCAATCAGCAGTATGCCAATCAGCAGCAACACCACCTGTACCCAGTCCGTCCATGCCACCGCCAGATAGCCACCGAAGGCGGTGTACAAAACCACTACGCCGGTAGCCAGCATCAGGCCGGAGCTGAAATCCCAGTCCAGCATCACCCGTATAATGCTGCCTGCTGCAGCCAGTTGTCCGGCAGAAAATGCGATATAGGCCGCCACGGTGGTGACGGTAACGATCAGCCGTGTCTTGCTGTCGAACTGATGTTCGATCAGGTCCGGAAAAGTCAGAAACTGGTGTGTATCGCCCAGTTGTTTGACGCGTTTGGCCGCGATCAGGCCAAACAGGCCACAGCCAATGGCCAGTGCTGTTACATACCAGATACCCGTGATGCCGGCTTCGTAGGCCTTGCCGGAGCTGCCGATGATGGAAGCACCTCCGATCCAGCCAGCCAGCCACAAACAGGCAATGGACAGCGTGCCCTGGCGCCTTCCGGCAACATAATAATCATCTACATTGGCCTGCTTGTAGTTGGCATATATGCCTATACCCACCATTACCGCGAGATAAACAAATATGATCACGTGGTCGATCAGTGCCATCGCATCAGCCTTGTCTGAGTGTTTCGATTATCAGCCGGGCGGCCAATAGTAGGAGGATGATACCGAAAGCCCGATCAATCCAGACGGCATTTTTTTGAAAAGCACCCAGCCAGCGCGGGTGGCTGACCATGATGGCAACCAGCACATACCAGGCGGTATCGATCAACCAGGCAGTCGCGGTATAAATGCCACGCTCCAGCCAGGTAGTTGTTGGCCCGATGATCTGGCTGAACAAGGCGATGAAAAAAACTGCAATTTTGGGATTGAGGAAGACGATCAGGAAACCGTCCCTTGCTGCGCTGCCCGCATTAGTTTCTGGCTCCGGCCTGCCGGGCTGTGCGGCTTGACTGCGCAAACCCTTGATGCCGAGCCATACCAGGTAAGCCGCTCCCGCCCATTGGAAGGATTTGAATAAAACCGGTGAGGCCATAATCAGTACTGCCAGTCCGGCAATGCATAACAAAGCATAAAGACCTATGCCCAGGCCGTGGCTGATGGCGGCGATACAGCCATTCCTGCGCCCGCCACTGAGTGTGTGGCGCATCACCACCGCGAGTGAAGGGCCAGGTGAAACAGCACCGAGCGCAGAAATTCCAGCTACGGTTATCCAGGTGGCGAAGTCCAACTCAGTTGCTTCGTTGTGCCAGGTCTTTCTGCATAGGAGAGTTCATTTCCGCTTTTTGTTGAGCCGCAGTTTGCCTGTTCGGGTTCACGGCCTGCCCTTCATGTCTGCGGGCTGTGCGCAAGTGGAACGCGATTCAAGCGGGTAAACAGATAGCCGCCTGCTGCACCTGCCAGTGCCTGTGACAACAAACCCAGGTGGCTGCGGGCCACCGCCACCAGCGTGATATCAAACGACCACTGCAGGGCCAGATGTATGCTCAGCATGGCTACGGCTCCAGCCAGCATGAAAAGCACGGCGCGTCGTGGCGGTCGACGAAGCCGGTTGCGCCGGGGTCAAAGCGCTGCTACTTTGCTCCCCCCTCGCGGCCGCGCCGGAGCCGGAGGCGCCGCCCGCCCCGGCGCCCGAACGGGACGTGGAGTGTGGCGTAGTGCGCGTCGAGGACGAAGACGACGGGCGGGAACGTCGGCGCGGGCCGAGGCTCTCGCTCGTGGACATGAGGTTTTGATGGCGCGACGACGGCGGAAGCGGCCCGCGCGCGCGATGACGCCGCGGATGGCGGCGAAGAC
>JANOGQ010000649.1:0-4482 GCA_031406105.1 Lysobacterales bacterium
CCAGCCGCTGTTTCAGTTCAATGGCAATGTTCTCTGCGGCATCCAGCACGACCTGGCGCGGAGTCACGTAATGCGACTTGGGGTAAATGGTGAACCGTGGCAATTTACGCAGCACCTCACCGGTCAGTGGATCCAGCACACGAAGACTTTCCACTTCTTCATCAAACAATTCGATACGAACAGCTTCGCGATCCTCATCGCCGGGGAAAACGTCGATGATGTCACCGCGCACCCGATAGGTACCGCGACGCAATTCCATGTCGTTGCGGCCATACTGCATTTCTGCAAGGCGCCGCAGGATGGTGCGTTGATTGATGCGCTCGCCCACCGACAGTTGCAGAACCATGCTCAGGTATTGAGTGGGATCACCCAAGCCATAGATGGCCGAGACCGTGGCCACGATGATGGAATCGGGGCGTTCCAGCAAAGATTTGGTAGCTGCCAGCCGCATCTGTTCGATGTGTTCGTTGATGGTGGCGTCCTTTTCGATATAGGTATCGGACGACGGCACATAGGCCTCAGGCTGGTAGTAATCATAATAGGAGACGAAATATTCCACAGCATTCTGCGGGAAGAAATCGCGGAACTCGCCATACAACTGGGCCGCGAGCGTCTTGTTCGGCGCCAATACCAGCGTCGGGCGCTGCAGGTGCTGGATCACATTGGCAATGGTGAAGGTTTTACCTGAACCGGTGACGCCCAGCAGAGTCTGGTGCGCCAGGCCATCCTCAATGCCAGCAATCAGGGCAGCAATAGCCTCGGGCTGATCACCAGCGGGCTGGTAATTGCTGCTCAGTACAAACTTCTTGGTTCCCCGAACGGATATCATGGTTGGCCTGTTGAATGCCTCTGTTTGAATATTAGTGACTGACGAATACTCAAGTTCAGTCGAATGGCGAACCGTCAATTATACCGAAGCTGTCCAACACCCGGGCTGCGCATTGAAACAGGCGTCGACAAGCCCCCGAGCTTGATGGCAATATCCAGACTCAAGTCAGGAACAGGGGAGTACGAGGTGCCTGGAAGATTGTCCAACCGGATCGAGCAGATCAAGCCTTCTGCGACCATTACTGTCAGCAACAAAGCCATGCAGCTTAAAGCCCAGGGCAAGGACATTGTTTCGCTGGGATTTGGCGAGCCGGATTTCGATACACCCGAACACATCCGTGCCGCGGCCATAGCGGCCATCAATGCCGGCAAAACCCGTTACACCGCAGTGGACGGTACGCCAGAACTGAAAGCCGCCATCATCCAGAAATTCCGACGCGATAACCGGCTCGAATTCAAAGCGCAACAATTGTTGGTCTCGAATGGTGCCAAGCAGAGTCTGTTCAACCTGTTGCTGGCAATCATTGATCCGGGTGACGAGGTTATCGTACCCGCGCCTTATTGGGTGTCTTACCCGGATATGGTCAAGCTGACCGACGGCGAACCGGTGATACTCAGCGCTTCAGTCGAACACGGCTTCAAGATTACTGCCCGCCAGTTACGCAACAGCATCAATGAGCAAACGCGTTTGCTGATCCTGAACTCACCTTCCAACCCGACTGGAAAAGTTTATAGCGCCAGGGAATACCGTGAACTCGGTGTTGTGCTGGAAGAGTTCCCCCGCCTGTTTATCGTCTGCGACGATATTTATGAGCATATTTATTGGGGAGCAGAGCCCTACCACACGCTGTTGAATATATGTCCCGGTTTGGCCGAACGTACTATCATCATCAATGGCGTTTCCAAAGCCTATGCCATGACCGGCTGGCGTATTGGCTATGCGGCAGGACCTGAAGACCTGATCAGCGCCATGCGCAAGGTGCAGGGCCAGAGCACCTCCTGCGCGGGGTCGGTGTCGCAGGCAGCAGCGGTAGCAGCCCTCACCGGCCCACAGGATTGCGTGGAGGAAATGCGTCAGTCCTTTCAGCAACGCTATGAATATTTCCGTGAAGCGCTCAACAGCATAGCGGGTGTGGAGTGCCCCAGTTGCGATGGCGCTTTCTATGCCTTTCCCTCCTTCCAGGGTGTGATCGATCAGATTGAAGGGCTCAACAATGATGTGGAGCTGGCCGAATGGCTGATGGAATCGGCCGGCGTGTCTACCGTGCCGGGTTCAGCCTTTGGTGCCCCGGGGCATTTGCGTTTGTCTTATGCAGCCAGCATGGAATACCTGCAAGATGCCGTGCAGCGCATCAGGCGTGCGGTGAGTGAGAAAGGTGTGAGGGGCTGAAATACACGTTTTGCAAAAAACGGGATTGTAGAATCAGCACTCATTAATTCGATAGGGAGATCGATTCCATGAACAACTCAAAATTTCCAGCGCTCGTTTTCCTGGCCCGAATGGCCGAATGCCCGAATGGCCGAATGCCCGAATGGCGGAATGCCCGAATGGCCGAATGATGGTCGGGCCTTTTTCTTACAGACTTCAGGTCAATCTGCGATTACTTTAAGCTGACTATATGCCCAGACTCTGGTCATGGGCACAATCACGAATCTCCACACCATCGAACGCCAAGGAACTGGTTTTTCCATCCTGGAATGCCTGATCGTAATCAGCATACTGGCGATACTTCTGGTGCAAGGTGTGCCCGCCTTGCAGGACTATGGGTTGCGGCAGCGCATGTCAGCGGCCATACATGCACTACACTCTCACCTGGCCATGGCCAGGAACGATGCGGTGCGTTTCAATGTTGAAATCGTTGCTTGCCCGGGCAATCAGGCAGGCGGTTGTCGTAATGACAGCAACTGGGATGAAGGCTGGCTGGTGTTTGAAGATCTGAACGGTGATCGGCAGCATCAGGATTCCGAGCGCCTGCTGGCTGCGGAGCCGGGCCTGGAGCAGATCAGGATTCGCAGCAACAACGGCAGGCGCGAGCTGCGGTTTCTGCCCAACGGTACAGCACCGGGCAGCAACAGCAGTATCAGTTTCTGCGATATGCGAGGCCCTCTGTTGGCCCGCAAACTGGTGATCTCCAACCTGGGGAGAATCCGGCGGGAGGCGGCAGCGGATACGAGCAGCTCCAACTGCCCCTCCTGATTGCCCGGTCGTCGCAGCGAGCTTTGCTCGCGACCGGTAGATGGAATGTCGACAACCGAGAGTTGACAAAAGGCCTTGATTCAGCAGGCCTTCTGCACTGTTTTGAACTATTCCGGGATTCTTCTGGGATTCTTCCTTGACTCTGCCAGCTGAAGCACCGAAAATGTCGCGCCTCAACTATTCCCCAGTAGCTCAGCTGGTTAGAGCGGGTGACTGTTAATCACTAGGTCGGCAGTTCAAATCTGTCCTGGGGAGCCATTCAAAACAAGGCCTGCAAGAAATTGCGGGCCTTTTTTATCATTCCGCACCACCATGGGCTTTCCGGAAAATATCAGGCCCGGATCTGTTTTATTGAATTTCTTCAATGGCCCGCCAGGCCTGCATGATGGCGGCCTGCGTCATGGCTGAGGAATCGGCATCCGAATTCGCAATGTGAATATGGCCAAAAGCCTGCCGGCCTTTCACCCAGGGCTTGTCATTTTCCGAAGCATAATCCGGCTCCCAGATCAGGCTACTGTCATAAGAATAGCCATGTGGCCAGCGGTTGACGGTGATTCCGCTAATGTCGCGTTCAGCATCGAACCCTGCGCCGGAAAGTGCCTGGTCCAGTTGGTCGCGAACATGATGTTCGAAGGTACTGAATGGTGTCTGCAAGAGGATGCGGCGCCCTTCCCGCCACTGCTCCGGCCCTTTGACATCCGGCAGGAACGGCACATAACACATATGCAGGATCATCGGGTCGTCTGGTGTGCTGGCGCACTGGTAGCCGCCCATGGACACCGGGAAATCCAGCTCAACCTGCTTGTAGAAATCATCGGTGTAATAGACAAAATCCACACCCAGATCGGCCATGGCACGCCAGTTGGGCACAGCTACTTTAACGTAAGTCAGTGGGACTTTTACCCCGTAGGCCAGGGCCTCTTTCTGCGCTGCGGGCATTTCCGGACAAAGATAGGGTATGGCGCTGTTGTAGCAGGCCAATACCGCTGTTTTGCCGCTGGTTTTGAAAGCATTTCCCTGGTTCACAAAAGTGATATCGACCGCGCTTTGATCACTGTTGTGCTGCACTTGAACTGCCGTGCTGTTAAGGCGAATGCGTACAGGCTGGTCCGGCTGGTCCAGTTGCGAATAATCCAGCCGTGCCAGCACGGAATCTTCCTGACTGTTGCCTGGCAATGCAGCTGGAATCAGGGCTCGCACCAGCAGGCGTGCAACCGAAGCATTGCCGTCCGGAAAATGAAAAATATAGGGATCATCACCACGAGCGCCCTGCCTCGGCAGTGAATACTCGGTTCCTGGCATGCCTTCGTATTCCTGCACATGGCTGGCCGGAATCTCATCGATACCCACGCACCAGTAGCTGGTGCCCCATTTGCGATACAGCGCCAGCAGTTGCTTATCGACTTTGGCATAGTCTCGCAAAAAAGCTTCATAGCTGATGCGCTGCATCAGCGCCT
>JANOGQ010000067.1:0-3206 GCA_031406105.1 Lysobacterales bacterium
CACCACACCATAATGAGACAGCAGCCGCAAAATCGCTTCCTCGATCCGGCACACCAGCGCTTTCACGCCCAGGCCCAGGCGCCGCAAATCCAGCAGCGGATAAGCCACGATCTGGCCCGGGCCGTGATAGGTCACCTGCCCGCCACGGTCCACCTGGATTACCGGTATGTCGCCCGGTGCCAGAAGATGCTCGGCTTTACCGGCCTGCCCCTGGGTAAACACCGGGGGGTGCTGCACCAGCCACAACTCATCAGTGGTGTTTTGATCACGCTTGTCGGTGAAATCCTGCATGGCCCGCCACACCGGCTCATAGTCCTGCAATCCCAGCCGACGCACAATCAGCTTATGGCCTGCATCAGCCTGGGTGCCTGTGTTCAGTGGCGAATGGACCACGTTCATGAAAACGAGGGGTTCATGAAAACGAGGGGCTCATGAAAACGAGGAGCTCATCACAAGGCCATCACCACCAGGTCGCAATCGGTCAGAGCCTGATAGATACGGTCTAGCTGATCCTGCGATTGCGCTTCAATAACCGCAGTCAACGCCAGGTAATTACCAGCTTTGCTGAGCGATGTGGTGATTGCTTCACCCGCAAACAACTCTGCCTGTGAAAGTATGATTTCGCTGACTACGCGAACAAACTTTTCCCCGTTGCGGCCCATGGCCTTGATCGGGAATCGACAGGGAAATTCCAGCAGCGTGGAGCGATCATTCGTCGTCATCGCCCCACATTCCATCAACCCACATCTTCATGCCATCCCAGCTACGGCCCACAAAACCGGCTTGCTCCACTGCGGCAAGAGTCACCAGGTCAAGATTGGCAATTGTGTTGCCATCCAGGCTGATGTTGATGCTGCCCACCACTGCACCTTCAGCCAGTGGAGCAGTCAGCTCAGATTGCAGCTCAATTTTCGCACTCAAGTCATCGTAGCGGCCACGCTGTATGGTAATAAACAGCGGCTCTGCCAAGCCGGCACTGATTTCCTCGCTGGTGCCCTTCCACACCTTTGCTGTGGCAAGTTCGGTTTTGCCCTGGTAGAGCTGAATAGTTTCATAAAAGCGGAAACCATAGTTCAGTAAAGTCTGGCTCTCGGTGGCACGCGAAGATTCGGATTCCGAACCCATCACAGCAGCCATCAGCCGCATACCATCGCGCAGTGCTGAAGAAGCCAGGCAAAACCCAGCCGATTCAGTGTGGCCTGTTTTCAAACCATCGATAGACGGATCCCGCCACAACAGTGTGTTCCGGTTGTGCTGGCGTATTTCGTTAAAGGTGAATTCTCTCTCGGAATACCAGGCATAAAATTCAGGAAACTCATTGATGGTGGCAGCACTCAGCCGCGCCACATCGCGCGCAGTGATGTAATGCTGCTCATCTGGCAGGCCGGTGGTGTTCATGAAGTGCGTGCCGGTCATGCCCAGTTCTTCGGCATAATGGTTCATCAAATCCGCGAACGCTGTCTCACTGCCGGCGATGTGCTCTGCCAGAGCCACGCAAGCATCATTACCCGACTGGATGATTACGCCTTTAATCAGATCCTGAACAGTCGGAGTCATGCTGGGATCAATGAACATACGCGAGCCGCCAGTGCGCCAGGCTGTATCACTCACCACCACCGTATCTTCCAGCTTGATCTTGCCAGCGGACAGCTCTTTGAATACCACATAGGCGGTCATCAGCTTGGTGATGCTGGCGGGCTCTACCCGCATGTCCGAATTATGTTCAACCAGAATCTGCTGGCTGAAAAAATCCTGCAGGATGTAACTTTTGGCTCCCAGCACCGGCGCGGCAGGAATAGGCGCTGGCCCGCTGGGCACTGACGGCGTGGGCAGGTTCGGTACCTGCGCAGAAACTTGAGCAGCACACAGCAGAGCCGCCAGGAAAAGCAATCTATTCATGAGTGTTCACTGGTTTACGAAAGGGGTGATTATTGCGCAAAGGCATCAGGGTTTTACTCTGTATGGGCGTTCAAAGCCCAGTTCAATGGCTCGCTGGATCATGGCATCCACCTCACGGGCCGTGGTGTAAGGACCTATCCAGACCCGATACATGTTGGTTCCTTTGTTAATGCTGGCCGGCTTCAGGTCCGCGCTCTCAAGTCTACCGATGAGTTCTTCAGCGCTGTCTTTCGCACCATAAGCACCCATCTGCAGGAAAACGGTTTCGTCGCCACCCGTCACGCTGGCCACCCGCAATTCACTCGCGCTAGGGGCAGGCATGTGGCTGGTGTCTATCACCCGGACCTCAACATTGGCCGTGCCCTTGGCGATCATGTCCAGCCTTATGGCGGCGGCGTAAGACAGATCGATCAAACGATCGTCCTTGAAAGGGCCGCGATCGTTGATCTTGACGATGACCTTGTGGCCATTGTCCAGGTTGATTACTTCGGCATAAGTTGGCAGAGGCAGGGTTTTGTGTGCTGCAGTGGCGAGATGCATGTCATAAGGCTCGCCACTGGAAGTGCGCCTGCCATGGAACTTGGTACCGTACCAGGAAGCTATGCCACGCTCACTGTAGCCCTGGTTAGAGTTCATCACGCGATACTTCTTGCCAAACACATCGTAAGGAGAGTGGTTGCCGTATGAAGCCAGGGGTTCATTGCGTGGCACCGCATCTTTCACCTCGGCAGCCGAGATCTGAACTTCGGATGGTCCATCGCTCACTTCCCTGGGCGGAGCTGCAGGCTCATCGACGCTGGGCTGGGAGCTGCAGGCCGCCAGCAAGGCCATAAACCCTGCAAGCAAAAACAGCCGAACATACGGCCTTGCTTCTCTCAAAGCTGCATACCCTTGAGAATTTCCTCGCTGAGTTCATAAACAGCCATGGCGTAGAGCGGGCTGCGGTTATAACGAGTGATGACGTAGAAGTTCTTGAAGGACAGCCAGTATTCCTTACCGGCCTTCTCTTCCAGACCCGTCACTGTTGCCATAGCTGCGGGGTCTGCACCCTCCACCGTGAATCCGGCAGCAGCGAGATCTGCCACGCTGTGCTTGACCTGATAGTCGCGATCAGCCACCAGGCTCATATCTGCTTCTGCAGAAACCCTGGCTTTCTTCACCACCGGATCACCATAAACCCAGCCATGCACATGCAGGTAATTGGCCACACTGCCAATAACATCGTCCAGCGAGCCCCACAGGTCGCGCCGCCCGTCGCCGTCAAGGTCAACTGCATAGGCGCGGTAACTGCTGGGCATGAATTGCCC
>JANOGQ010000107.1:0-4465 GCA_031406105.1 Lysobacterales bacterium
GCCATCGAGTCTGCCCGCCTGCGCTTCGAGCATGCCCGCACGATCGATCCGGAGTTTGCCCTCGCCCTGGCAGGCGAAGCGCAGGCCATCCTGCTCCTGGGCGACGATACGAGCTCCTATGGCAACCTGCCCGTAGGGGAAACCATTACCCTCGCGCGCCCCCTGCTGGAGCGGGCGATGCAACTGGCGCCGGAAGATCCCCACGTGCTGGCCGTCAACGGGCTGATGGCCCACACCGCGTTTGATTTCACGAAAGCGATCGATTTCTACCGCCGGTCCCTGGCCCTTAATCCCTCCAGCGGCGAGGTGCTGAACTGGTTGCGGCTGGCCCTGTTTGCGAGCGGTGGCTACCGGGAGTCACTGGACGTAGGTGTGCGCATGGTGGAATTGGACCCGATGTCCATGGTTGCGCTCTACAACAATATCATTGACCGAGCCACTGTCGATGAAGCGATGAGCCCGGCAACGGAGGCCCTCTTGCAACGGCTGTCCCAACTGAATGCGGGTTACGGCCTGCACGCGCGGGCAGAGGTGGCACAGCAAATGGGCAACATTCAGGGTGCGGCGCGGCTTTATTACCAGTCACTGGAAGCAGACCCCGGCCGCTCCTCCAACCGGGCCAGCCTCGCCGATTTGCTGTTACGTCTCGGGCTGGAAGTCGAGGGGCTGGGGGTTGATCCCACCCTGGCGGTCAATGCCGCCTTTTTCGAGGGCCGATGGGATGAAGCGGTGGCGTCGGCGCAGGAATACCTGGCGCGGAATCCGGACCAGCCGGTGGCCATGGGCCAGCTCCTCAACGCCCTGATGTGGGCGGGAAATGAAGATGCCGCCTTCGCGCTGGCACAGCAACTCTGGGCGAACATGGGCGAAAATCCGTTCAACGTGGCTCCCTGGATCGAGAGCATGGCCTGGGTGGCACATAAATCCAGGCATCCACAGGAAGCCGCCCTGTACCGGGAAGGCCTGGCCACGGTCGTCCAAGCGACCAAGGCAGCCGGGCTCAAGGACAACTACTCGTATCTGAAGGAAGCGCGGCTGGCGGCGCTGGACGGGCGTGAACACGATGCGATCGCGGCATTCGGCCGTGCCATCGACCGCGGTGCACGCTGGACTTTCCTCAGCCAATACCCGGAATTTGCCGCCTTGCAGGACAATCCGGGCTTCCAGGCCCAGGTCAGCCGTGTGCGCGACCTGATGGACCAGGAACGCGGAGAAATCCTCGCCCTGCTCTGCGGGCCGGAACGCGTGCTGGCACACACAACACCCGCACCCGAAACCTGCGCGATGTACCAGGAACATTTGGGCTCAGGTTGAGCCAAACCAGATTATCGGACACATTGATTAAGCCCACAAAACGCTACTTTATGTGGACAGTAGTTGCCTTGCTGCCCCTAAACTTTGGTTTCCCGCCCAAAACTCCCTGTTCTGACACACCCTGTTCTGACACGCCCTGTTCTAACACCTGAAATCGTATTTATTTTCGAAGAATATGCAGTCAGGTCAATCCTATGATCCGAACTGGCCCCAAAGTTCCCAATTTTTGTTCGTTCTGATCGGATCAATATTGAATGCAAATCAACAGTCCGGAATTCAGCGCACGCACTGGCCAGTTCCCTTGTCTTCAAAAGCCTCCCCTTTGGCAGTCACGAATTCCCAGTCATAGCGGTCCGGGTGCAAGGTGAATTTGATTACGCCAAAGGATTTGTTTTGTCGCACTTCGCTGTTATTCGCAACGTTTTTGAAAGCGTATATGCCGGCGCCGCCGGTACCTACGACAAACTGCCGGATGCCCCGCTGCGGATCGGGCTTGCCCTTTGGGTCCTGCGCGGCGAAACGCTCGTAGACGTGGTCGTGCCCGTTGACCACTACGTCAACCCCGGCCCCGTAAAGGATCTTCCAAGTGTCTTGAATCAATTCTGGAGCGTTACCGTGCCCACCCGACGAGAACAGGGGGACGTGCCAGTAGGCCAGCGTGCAGGTGCTCGGATTTTCCGCCAGGTCCTTGCGCAGCCACTTTAGCTGCTTGGACTTCCGGCTCAAGTCGATATTGCTGTTGAGGGCAATGATGTGCCAGGCCCCGAGCTTGTAGCTGTAGTAACCGAGCCTCCTGGGGCCGGCGGCTTCGCCGAAATAATCGTAATATGCCTTGCCTTTCTTGCTCCGGACATCGTGGTTCCCGATTGAAGGCCTGGTGCGTGCCTTGTGCCGGCCCCAGGAAAGGTTGTAACACTCATCAAAGCTTTTCTGTGACCCATTCGGATAGGCATGGTCGCCCATGGTGAAGATGGTGCCGGGTATGCTGTCAAGTGCGAGCGCCGTCGCCATGTGGCCATCGCCCACGTCGCAGTTTGCAATGTCACCGGCGCCGACCAGGACCACAGATTCTTCTGCTGTGCCATTTGGCGTGACGGTCGGTGTGACAGTCGGCGTGGAGGCCGGCGGCGCGGCTTGGGCGGTAGTTTCAACCTGGGCAGGCGGTTCAGCCTGGGCAGCCTCAACATCTTGGCTTTGCGTCAAAACCAACCCAGGAGCCAAAAAGAGCGCGACGGACATCAGGCTGACTTTTCTTGTTCTTTTCATGCAAAATCCCTTTTCAGGAAAGCTTGTAGATGGGGTAACAGGTAGTTTTCATAATGGTACAAATTAAAAAAACACTGAATGTTCGAGGATAATCACGAAACTGTAATATTAATCAAAATATTAGAGGAGATTCGCACCAAACTGCGAGTGAAATAACATTTTCATAAGTCGAGAGCGCCGTCGTCGCGGCCGGTGATAGCGTGCACCTGCAGATAAGCGGCATGGAACTGCAGCGCGACGTTCAAGGTCTGCAATGCCGGCAGCACCACCGCGTGCTCGAACAGCGTCAATCTGTAATACCCGCCCCACGTAGTATCCGGAAGGCCCACAAAAGCGGGCCTTCTGCTTTGCCGGCCATGCGTTCTGCTGCATGCGGCCTCTGAGTCACCCCGCTGGGCGGTCGCAGGCTATGGGTTTCTGCCTGTTCAACATGGTACCCGGGACCGGCCGCTCCCGCAGAAGCAGTGCGAGATTTTCCCGCGCTCCTGATCCATCAAGTCGCGGTCTACCTGCACTTTCTAAGCCAATCCGTTGACGGGAAAGTCAGGGTAAACAATTCACCTGCGCTACGTTTGTACGCTGTCCAGCCTGGGGCGAGGTAGTATCTGTTTCACCGACAGGCAATCTTCGCCCCGCGGAAGGCAGGTATGAGTTCATGCTCTTGACCCTAATTATGAATTTAGTGCAGACTAGTTTTTATGCGTCCTAAGGTTTCATCGGCATGTTTGCAGCGCCTTGCGCCCCCGTGCCGCTTTCCTGAAAGTATCATCTTCGCAGCAACAGGTCCGGAGTGACAGCGACGCGCATCGTGTTAGCAGCCTTGCTGTTGGTCGGCACCGGAACTGTGCTGGCGGCGGATGCAGCCATCGTCTTTGTTTGCTGCGCCTACAATCCAAGCACAGTGACCATAACACAGGGCGAAAGCGTGAGTTGGTCGGGCACGTTCAGCAGCCATCCGTTGAGACAGGTTGACGGACCTTTATCCGACATCAGCGTCCCGGGTGGATTTGCGAACAGCTCGGGATCCTTTTTCTCCCAGCAATTCAACACTCCTGGCACCTACTATTTCCACTGCAACTTCCATGGGCTTGCTCAGTTTGGCGGCACCATGCGCGGCAGTATTGAGGTTCTGGGTCCAGTCATTGACCCGATATTCGCCAACGGGTTCGAGTGAGAGGGAATGGGTAGGACCGTAACCGACGGCTGCAGCCATAATGAAGGCTAATCAGGGGATCGGACACAGATGCGCTCCTCTAAGAATTGAGTTACTTCGTAGTTTTGAAACTAGCTTAACGCTTAAACGGACCATTTCAGCCAGCAAAACGCTACTTTATGTGGACAGTAGTTGCCTTGCTGCCCCTAAACTTAAGTTTCCCGCCCGAAACACCCTGTTCTGAGCTGAATCAGGGCGCCTTGCTGCTCATTAAAGCGCGCTCGTTGACTGCTTATGCAAAAGAAATTGGGGAATCAACCGCCCGCAGGAGTGGAGCCACTAACTGCCGACCAGGATGGTGCCCGGGACCGGAATCGAACCGGTATGCCTTATTCAGGCGAGGGATTTTAAGTCCCTTGCGTCTACCAATTTCGCCACCCGGGCTCTTTGGGGCGGCTATTGTACCGCCCTGCCCCTGGGCTTTCATCCTTGTTGTTACAGCTTCAGGATGATTTGGAAGAACTACTCGAGAAAAGGCCGAACAAATTCTGCCACCGTTTCTTCAGGGGGCCTGGTTTGTGCGCCAGAAAAGCAATATTCCCACCAAGATAGGCGAAATCTAGACTTGAAAAGGCACACACCCGGGCCTCATCGAATCCGAGCGCTTCCATTCCATGGAGGATATCCATGCCAAATGACTGGAAGCAGAGCACACCCTCATCAGAAAAAGGG
>JANOGQ010000121.1:0-2465 GCA_031406105.1 Lysobacterales bacterium
TGTGACATCGATGGGTGAAGAGATAGATTCCCCCTTCAACAGGCGAATAGCGTTACCATTCGCGCAAGGCCAAGCCATACATATTGATGAAAAATGCTTTCCGATAGATTCGGGGCTCTGGCAAAATGGCTTTAATGCTACCCATACTCCGAACGCATTTGTGCGCGGCTTCTTTGGGGTTCCTGCAACGCGCTTTAGCAGCGCATCATTCGCCCGGGCATCATGATCGATACCAATTCGCCACCCCAACATCCCAGTCTCCTCGCATTGTGCGCGGGCGCTACGGGTATCGTCTACGGCGATATCGGGACCAGCCCGATATACGCATTTCGCGAGTCGTTGAACCCAGCTTACGGTATCACACCAAACACCCCGGCAATCCTTGGAATTCTCTCGCTTATTACCTGGGCCCTGATTTTGGTTATTTCCATCAAGTACGTGCTGCTGGTTGTGCAGGCAGACAATCACGGCGAGGGCGGCATTATTGCCCTCATGGCCCTGGTGAGCCCGCGGTCACGAAGAGTGCGCGGTGCGCCCACCGTGTTGGTCATGCTGGGCCTGTTTGGTGCTGCCCTTTTCTATGGCGATGGCATGATCACTCCCGCCGTGACGGTTCTGAGTGCTGTTGAAGGCCTGAAACTCCTGACTCCCGTATTCGATCCGTTTGTCATCCCGATTACGGTGTTCATCCTCGCCTTGCTCTTCACGGTGCAACATCGCGGCACAACGCGGGTGGGTACCCTCTTCGGCCCGGTGATGATCGTCTGGTTCCTGACCCTTGCCGTTCTTGGCGTAGCGCAGGTGGTGCACAATCCGCAGGTGCTGGCGGCGCTCAATCCCGCCTATGCCTTCAGTTTCCTTGTCACTGACAAGGAACGGGCCTTCCTGGTAATGGGGTCGGTGTTCCTGGTTGTCACGGGGGGAGAGGCGATCTATGCGGACATGGGACATTTTGGCAGGCGCCCGATCCGGCTGACGTGGTTCCTGCTTATTCTGCCCGCGCTACTGCTGAATTATTTCGGCCAGGGTGCTCTGATTCTTGCCGATCCAACGGCAGCGGAACAACCCTTTTTCCTCATGGCGCCGCGCTGGGCACTCTACCCGCTGGTTGTGCTTGCCACTGCCGCCTCGGTAATCGCTTCCCAGGCAGTCATTTCGGGCGTGTTTTCGATTACCCGCCAGGCAGTGCTGCTGGGGTACTTGCCACGCATGCGCATTGAACACACATCCACGCACAAAATCGGCCAGATTTACATGCCGTTAGTCAATTGGGTCATCATGATCGCTGCCATTGGGCTGGTGCTGTCATTCGGTTCCAGCTCAGCCCTGGCAGGTGCATACGGCATGGCGGTCACTACCGACATGTTATTCACTACCATCCTGTTTGCGGCATTTGCCCTTGGCAAGTGGAAATCTCATACCTTCTGGATTCTGCTGGGTGTGGCGATGATGTTCATGGTGGACTTTTCTTTCTGGGCATCAAATCTGCATAAAATCCCCGATGGTGGCTGGTTCCCCCTGGTCGTCGCGTCGTTCGCGTTCATCCTGATGATAACTTGGCGCAAAGGTCGTACCATCCTGGCGCAGCGCCAGGAAACCCGGACTTTTCCAGCCCAATTGTTTGTAGATGATGTGCGCAGTAATCCGCCCATCCGGGTGTCTGGCACTGCGGTTTACCTCGATTCGAATCCAACGGGCACTCCACCTGCTTTACTGCACAACCTGAAGCATAACCATGTTTTGCATGAACAGGTTGTGTTCCTCACCGTATTGGTAGGAGAAACACCCGAGGTGGAGGAATCTGAGCGCTTTGAGTTTACCCCGCTCGGGGCAGGTATTTTTCGCTTACTGATTCACCTCGGATTCGCGGAGGAAGTTGATATTCCTGCCTTGCTTGAGCGCTGCACCAGCATCGATTGCTCTTTCGATTCCATGCAAACGACTTTCTTCCTGGGGCGGGAGCGGCTCATCGCTACGCACCACTCCGGGATGCCAGCATGGAGCGAGAAATTGTTCTCTCTCATGTTCCACAATGCTGAGGGTGTGACGCCCTACTTTAACCTGCCGCCGAACCGGGTGGTGGAAATGGGCACGCAGGTAGAGCTGTGAATCTTTAATCACGTTTTTTGATCGCGATCGACCCATTGACGGTGTCTATGCCGACGCGCGCTTCTCCGCTCCAGACTGGCGATAAGTGCGGTGGTGATGTCAGGATCATTGCCAGTATCGAAGATCCGGCCGTGATCAGGACCCTGCTGGCTTACCCGGATAAAAAACGGCTAATAGAGGCTGACAACGGCTTGCCCGACTGCCGTGCTTCGCCCGGCGCAGCAGCGGATTTATGGATTTGAGCGAATGAATTCAAACCGGGTTTTGTCCAAACCGGGTTTTGACTGACCGCTGCAAACCTCTGCTGGCGGCAGGGATTGCTGCGCCCAGAGGTCGGAATTGTTGTGACATCGATG
>JANOGQ010000160.1:0-2392 GCA_031406105.1 Lysobacterales bacterium
GGGCGCTCCTTTCATGCAAAGCCGGTGCAGCTTCTGCTGTTTAGATATGACACAGAAATGGCAGCGCAAGACGACGGTTTTGTTGCAGCTGTGGATTTCGGCAGAGGCGTAGGCCACCAGCGGGCCACTGCCTGCTCTTACGCCCTCATGGCGCACGTCAAAGCCACTATTGGTATTGCGCGCCACGGTAATGCCAACGAGATTGGCGGCTGATGCCCCGCTGGTCAGTATGCCGCTGGACCCGGCCGGAAATCCCATCATGTCCCGCAGCCAGCCGATCACCTGCTGCTCCACCATCGGAGCTACGTGATTGCCGCCGCCCACATTGGGGTTCATCAGTGCCCCGAAAAATTCTCCCAGGGCACCCATGATAGTACCGCTGCCCATGTACCAGGCCCAGAAACGCGGGTGAATATTGCCCATGGGGTAGGGCAGGATATCGGCCTTGAACTCGTCATAAACACGGGCGGGTGGGCTGGGTTGGTGCGGCGCAGGTGTTTGCAGGCGCTGCTTTACGTCTTCGGGTACGGGCTGCCAAACGGGCCCCTCGGCGGCGCTTTGCAGGTAATCGATGGCATCGTCCATCATCCGATGCGCAAGTGCGCGCATCTCGTCCCAGTTTTCGGGATCGAGTGTTTCATAAGCCTGGTCTGGCATTTCTGTGTCCTTCGATTGCAGCTGTCTATTCAAACATGAACGGGGGGGCGGCCACTAGTTTTTTGCGTTTTGCGGGATGTCTTGCAGAGATACCTTGTCATAGATTGGCAAATCGAACTTTTTCGTTACTTTAAGTTCCGTCTTTCCAGAATTGAGCACAGCGAGACTTCTGGAATCCAGAATTGCTGTTTGTGGCTGGATTCCAGAGTTTGCTGCGCAACTCTGGAAAGACGTGGGTGCAAATTGAGTACGATCACAGATTCTTCAAAACACCGGAACCCGTTCGCCCAATCCATGCACCTCGGCACCGCAGCCCTGCTTAAATTTTACACAGAACACCGCAACGACAAGTCGCTGGTGCTGGTCACCATCATTGGCACAACTGGTTCCACCTATCGCAAGACCGGGGCCATGATGCTGATTTCCAGCAATCATGAATATGTCGGCATGATCCCCGGAGGCTGCCTCGATGGCGATCTGCTGCACCATGCAGACGAAGTGTTTGCCAGCGGCCAGGCGCGCAAAGTGACTTACGACATGCATGCCGGTGACGACCTGGTGTGGAGCCTGGGCATCGGCTGCGATGGCATCATCCACCTGCTGCGGTGGGGAGTATCGGAGGAATATGTAGCCCCCGACGGACGGGTAAATGGCTGACATGGATCCGGTCAGTTTGCTCACAGCAGTTTGGGAATAATGCCATTGTGCATCGCAAAAGCCCGAACGAATACTTCAGGTATTTGTTCGGGCTACAGCATTGCTCTCGCACCAAGCTTCTCAATTACCACCAAGATCTGCCACAGCCTATGTGCGGCATCGGCCCGAGACGACCTTGCTTTACCAGGTCATTCAAGAGTACTGGCCGGAGTTCCAGGCGGAGCTGGCCAATCAGGGTAAGTATCTACCCGCATATGTGACCAGAGAATTTGAAGCGTATCTGAAGTGCGGCAGACTCGAGCATGGCTTTCTCAGGGTCCGGTGTGAATCCTGCCATGATGGGCGATCCGTAAAAATTCCACGACAGGCGTATGGTCGGGTCCTGAAAACCCGTCCGCCGTGTACTCGTTGGCACGCCCTGAAGCAAGCCTTCCCAAACGCCGCTGGCGTACGGCACGTTGACATCGACACGGACCGTTTCGCCAAGAATATTGAATGTGTGAACAAATCCCAAGCCGTAACCAGCATAATCCAGTGTGACGTCTTTGACCTGCAACACCGGGTCGAAAAGGATATCGCCCGAACTGAAGGCCGCGCCAAGGCTGAAGAAACTGACTCCGCTCGGCAGCAGCGCCCAACGACGTGGTTCGAGATCCTGGCCAAACGCTTGAGAGCACTCCAGCAAAAGCCAGCTCAGCAGAAATATTCGCAGCGGTAACACCTTGGTCAAACTCCCTTACCAGAGAATGGCATTATGTACGTTCTCGACCCCCAAAAAGTAGTAACTCCTGTGGCACAATTCACTACCGGTCCTGACTGCAAACAAATCCTTCAATACACCCAGGATAAGCCCTTTGGTAAAACCATACTCCTTCACTACTACGTCTTTTGTTTTTTGATTACGCAATCCATACAGTGAAAGGAGACCGAGAACAATCATAACGCTAGCACCTATCCTTTCGAAATTTTCGACAACGGCAGACGAGGAAGTTAAATATTCTTCAAACTCCACGGCAATCCAGGCATATGGATATTCCACCAGGGCTGCGGCGATCGAAAAGCGCCAGGCTGCTTTTAG
>JANOGQ010000165.1:0-9074 GCA_031406105.1 Lysobacterales bacterium
CCTCCAATCCAGCACCTTGATGATCTTGGTGAACGGCCAATTGTGCCAATAAGAAAACCGGGACAGGGTAGTGTGGCAATCTTTTCCGTAGCTGATTTGGAAGCGTTTCTCTCTCTATGGAACTTGGAGCCATAGAAAAGAATGAACAAATCTGCAACATGCCGTTCGGCGAAACTTGCGCGGCGGGAAGCAGAATTGTTCTGCTTATACCCGCCACCGCATGTTTCTTTGCCCGAGTTTTTAGGAACTCGTTGAGTTCTTCTCTACCACACTCAAACGACTCCCGGTCATGTAATGTACTGCTGGATCAAGGTCAATAAATTCCCTCGCCCATGTCAGCGGACAGTAAACACTCGGGCGCGCTTGGCGACACTAACCAGCGCTGCATTTGGCGCGCGAGCCGCATCACAGGCCGCCATAAAACGATCAAAAATGTCGTTGGAGGCCACAATGCTCTCATGTTCGGCAATAACCCTGGTTGCATCAGCGTCCAGAGTCCGCACAACATACTCGGTAAGGCTGGCCAGCCCGAGCAAAGCTGATGCTTTCTCAGCCTTGGCCTTGATGCTCGCATCAAGCCTCATGTCCATTCGTGCGGTAGCCATAGTATATCTCCCTGTAAGATCCGTGTACGGAAAAAATCCGTACGAATGAAACGTAAACCCTTGCCTAATCGAAGTCAGCCTGTACGGAATGCTTACGTGCGTAAAGATGCAATTATGGGAGATTTAAGTGGGTTGCTCAGCTATATAAGTGTTTTTTTTGCCTGGTTTCGACCAGGCTTGTGGATTGGAACCAAGCTTGTGGATTGAAAGATTGAGCTGAGCCCGAATCTTCCTTACGAATCACTGGCAGGTGGCGGGGGAGGCGGCGGGCCTGAACCCGGAGGTGGATTTGCTCCACCGGGGGGTGTAGTTGCACCCGATACACCACTGGTGCCTGCGGGAGTTCCAGGGCCACAACGACGAAGATGGTCGTCCTGCTCAACGAAAATAATGACGGTTGGCAGTCTCGCAATACCCATCGAAAGGGCAACACTGACTATGGCGGGGTCGTCGATATACAAACCACCACCCTCCAGTAAGGTTACAAAAACCGGCTTTTTAGAAAAACCGAAAGTTTCCAGCTGCGCCTTCAGTGCTTCTACCCGGATTGGATCAAGCTCAGCCAAATCAGGTAAGTCGAAAAGCTTTTTATACTCTGCGGCAGTGGGAGAAAAATGGTGATCTCCCAACTGCCACATTGGAACATCTGCCAGTTTTATTTTGCGCTCATAAAATGCTTTCTGGATTTCCTCCATGCTGACGTTGGCACCAAAATAGCTGACAGGCACCACATTGGAGTCATTGAATACAAACACTACCGGGATATCGGCCCCGCTAAAATATTTCCGCAAGGCGTCAACCGAGAAGTTATCGACCACAACCCGATTAATGCCTACGAACAGCGAAATCAAAAGCACCCTAGGTCTCCTTTCATCCATAATTTCGATGGCAGGGCTGGGTTGGAACCAGTAATCAGCTGACGAGAAGGGAACAATCTCGCTAAAGTTCAGAGTCATACTTGACTCGCCTTCAAGCCAGTTAGGAATTGGCTCGATGACTTCGGGAACTTCGAAATATCGCTGAACAATTTCCTTGACGCGGTTATCGCTTGATTGAAGGTCTTCTATCCTGAATGTGGCGAATTTTCTGCTTTGTGCAGCATCAGTGGTGCAGGGCCAGTCGAGGAAAGCCGGTACTTTTTTGATACAGGTCATTTGACTTTCATCGGCAAAGGCCGATTCACCCGGAGCCAATTCAATTGTCTGGTCATCCTTGACCATAAATACCAATCCCTCATCGGTAGTTACGTACAGACCCGGCGGAGTGCCTTCCATATCCTTGCACTCATCGTCTTGTGCCAAAGCTACTTGATGGGCCAGGGAAGAGGCAATGATCAAAGGGAGAATCGCCCGTTTCAATAGCATGCGCTTGACCCCCAAAATTTGATGCAGAAATTCTGTGACATTTACCCTTTATCCTGTAGATGCGAGTTGATGGTTCTCGCCGTTTTCAAATATTAACGCATGTTAACACCTACAGGTAGCCTGAGTCCTGCAACTGCAGTTTTCACGCCCTTCAGGATCGCCCACATTATCCAATTTTCGTTTGTTGTTCAATTCATGAACATAGTCTATTATCACCCTCGGCAAGGGACAGAATCGGGTCGACATGCTTCAAAGTACACAGCCCAGTTGGTTCGCGGTATTTACCAAACCGCGGCAGGAAAACATCGCACTGGAAAACCTTGAACGCCAGGGTTTCAGGTGTTTTCTGCCAATGGCAATCAATCCCTATCAGCGCCGCACAGCCCGCAAGCTCAGAATAGAACCGCTGTTTCCCCGTTACCTGTTTCTCAATGCCATTGCAGACCAGCAAAGCCTGGGGCCGGTTCGATCCACCCGTGGAGTGAATAACCTGGTGCGTTTTGGTATGGACCTGGCGGAAATGCCGGAGACTGTGATTCAGGCCATTCGCAGCCGTTGTGACCCCGAAACCGGGTTGGTTTGCCTGCAGCCCGTTTCGGTGCGCCCCGGTGACCGGGTGCGAGTGTTTGACGGGCCACTGGCCGGTGCCGAAGGCCTGTTCGAAGCCACTAGCGGCCTGCGACGGGCTCATTTGTTAATTGAAATAATGGGAAGACCCACTGCCGTCGAAGTCGATCGGATGATGTTGCAAAGGGTGGGATAACTCCCACCCGTAACCAGGAGACCTTAGCTCGATATTTTAGTCCGTCATCCCGGACTCGATCCGGGAGAAGGTGAGACCGGGAACCGGTCGAGAAGCTGGCCTGGGCCATCTAAAGTTTTTAGTCCGTCATCCCGGACAGTCTTTAGTCCGTCATCCCGGACTCGATCCGGGAACCAGAATTAAGTGGGGCATCCTTAAGCTCCATTTTTTTAACCGAATGTGGAGCCTTCAAAAAAGCACTGCAGGGCGGTAGCTTGCCTTGGCATAAGCTGATCGACCGTGGCAGGGGCAAAGCCAACAATTTTCAGATCGAGCCGTTGAATTGCCGTCGCAACGGGATAGTGCTATAAGGTAGTACCAAATATTACGTGGGAAATATGATGATCAATACCACCTTGCACCCAACGACAATCAAAATAGACCACGACACCAGGGAGCGTGTGAAAAGGCTCGCCGAAGCCCGGCAACGGACCCCGCATTGGATGATTCTGGAGGCTGTCCGTCAGTACTTGGAGCGCGAGGAAAAGCGGGAAGCGTTCAGGCAAGACGGCATTCGTGCCTGGAACTCCTACCGCGAGACAGGATCACATGTCACCCAATCTGAGGCCGACGTCTGGTTGGCAAAGCTTGAAGAAGGCGAAAATGCGGACCCGCCTGAATGCCACGCCTGATCTGGTCTCCGGCGGCCCTAAGGGACGTAGCGAGAATTTCCAGGTTTCTAGCTGAACAGAGTCCACAAGTTTCATCGCGTGCGGTTAAAGCATTGCGGGCCGGGGTTGCAGTTATCGAGCAGCATCCCGAAATCGGGCGACCCGCGGAGGAAATGGAGCCTGAATTCAGGGAATGGCTGATTGATTTCGGGGACAGTGGCTACATCGTGCTGTATCACTTCGATGGACAGACGGCGCTGATTGCAGCGGTGCGGCATCAGAAAGAAGCAGGATACTGAGACAGCGATTTTGGCAGAACTCAATCCGGTCCTCGCAGTGACCTGCCTTACGTGTTGGAGTCCACTCCATTAATCTACATTTTGTTACACATTGTGTAACTTTATGTAGATTAAAGTTGTATGCGAACGATCAGATATCTAGCCAAAGTTCTGGAACGTTGGTGGGCGATCCCGGTAAGCGCGCCGATTTCGTTCAGGAAATGAAGAGATTCCTGCCGCCGCGAGTCATTGCCACGTCGATTGAACAGCCGGCTTTCTGGGACTACCTGACCCAACTGGTTAGGACAGAATGTGTGGCTATCATCAATGGATTGGATGCTGGAGCTGAAGGTGCCTCATACAAGATGTGAGTAGTGCTATCAGCGAATCGACCAGGCGTTTTTTTTCATTAACTTTACTACCAATTTAACCTGAACCAACCAACAGACATCCAACTTAAAGTCCTGCGCCAGATCGAGGCCAACCCCTCCATCACGCAACGGGAACTCGCCCAGGAACTGGGCATCAGCCTCGGCAAGGCCAACTACTGCCTGAAGGCATTAATAGATTGCGGATGGGTTAAGGCCAGAAACTTCCGCAGTTCCAGCAACAAAAAAGCCTACGCTTACCTGTTAACACCCAGTGGCCTGGAAGAAAAAGCGCGCATCACCGTGCGTTTCCTCAAACAACGCATGCGGGACTATGAGCAGATCAAACAGGAGATCGCGGAGTTGGAGGCGGAGGTGAATGGCAAAAAATATGGGCCCACCTCAGCAGACCCACAATCCACATCGTCGGTGGCAGATTGAATATCCTCGGCATCAATGCCTTCCACGGCGACTCCGCAGCATGCCTCATACTGGATGGCAAGCTGATAGCCGCTGCAGAGGAGGAACGCTTTCGCCGGCAAAAACACTGGGCTGGATTTCCAACGATGTCCATTCGCTACTGCCTGCAGGCGGCCGGGATAACCATTGCGGATGTGGACCACGTTGCATTGAACCAGGATTCCCTCGCCAATCTGAGCAAGAAGATTTCCTATTCGGTTACCCACCGGCCAGATCTGGGCCTGGTGATGGATCGAATTCGCAACAAGCGCAAGCGCGCAGGCTGCCTGGAACTGCTCGCTGCTGAGTTTCCGGGTGAAAAAGTGCGGGCCGTGCATGAACCTGTGGAACACCACCTGGCCCACCTGTCATCAGCCTTTCACTGTTCGCCATTTGAATCGGCCAGCGTTGTATCGGTTGACGGCTTTGGTGATTTCGCCAGTGCAGCCTGGGGCAGGGGAAACGGAATCGATATCCAAGTGGAGGGGCGGGTTTATTTTCCCCATTCCCTGGGCGTGTTCTACCAGGCCATGACCCAATACCTGGGTTTTCCCCATTACGGCGATGAGTACAAGGTGATGGGGTTGGCTTCATACGGCAAGCCTGAATTTCTTTCCCAAATGCGTGACATTGTCCTGTTGCAGGAAGATGGGACTTACCGACTGAACCTCGACTGCTTCCAGCATCACAACACGAAGCTCAAGTATGAATGGGAAGATGGCAATCCCAGCGTGGGCGATCTGTTCTCCGAACAACTGGTGGTGCTATTCGGGCCTCGTCGTTCACCCCAAGATGAAATCACCGAGCATCACTGGAATCTGGCGCACTCCACCCAGGCGATGTACGAGGAAGCCTTCTTTCACCTGCTGAACGCTTTGCACCAGAATCACGGCGGTGATGCCGTTGCTGTGGCGGGTGGATGCGGTATGAACTCCGTGGCCAACGGGCGAATTCGACAAAATACCCCGTACCGAAAGACCTACATCCAATCTGCTGCGGGGGATGCCGGAGGCGCACTGGGGGCCGCATTGACCGTGTGGCACCGAATTGGCAACACTCAGCGTATTCCGATGGAGCACGCCTATTGGGGACCGGAATATTCCGACGAATACTGTAAAAGGCTGCTGGACGAGAAAACCCATCAACTCAAAACCCAACATTGCATGGTCGAGCGGATTGAAGATATCGGACAGCTCTGTTCCTCTGTGATCGATTACATCATCGATGGAAAGGTGATCGGCTGGTTCCAGGGAAGGATGGAGTGGGGTCCAAGGGCTTTAGGCAGCCGGTCCATCCTCTGCGATCCACGCCGCAGCGACATGAAAGAAATCCTCAACCTCAAGATAAAACGCCGGGAGTCTTTTCGCCCCTTCGCGCCTTCAGTCCTTCGCGAATACGTTTCCGAATGGTTTGAGGAAGACGACGACGTGCCATTCATGATGCAGGTCTACCCGGTGCGGGAGGAGAAACGTCAGCAAATTCCCGCCGTCACACATGTAGATGGAAGCGGTCGACTGCAAACCGTCAGCAAGGATACCAACGCTCTGTACTGGCGATTGATCGATACGTTCCGCCAGAAAACCGGCGTGCCCATGTTGTTGAACACCTCGTTCAATGAAAATGAGCCCATCGTTTGTGATCCCGAAGAGGCCATGGACTGCTTCTTGCGTACGAATATGGATATGTTGGTGCTGGGGCGGTGGGTGGTGGTGAGGGCGCACACAAAGACAATCCTTGATGGATCTGTTGCTTCAAACCCGCTGGGGACCGTCCAATGAACTACCTTCTCCGAATTGTCGGCCTGTTGCGCTGCATCCTTAAACTTGGGCCATGGCAAACATTCAAACTGCGAGTACTTGCGCCCAGAATGGACAGAAATTTCTTGATTCACGCGCGCGACCTCAAAAAGCCAATATTGATCAGAGGCAAAACGTCAGACGTCCTTATGGTTGACGACATCATAGTCCGCAGGGCTTACTCGGGCTTCGTGCCGACTCGGCCGCGCCGCATTCTGGATGCGGGAGCAAACATCGGGCTGGCCAGCGTGTACTGGAAGCAACTGTTTCCTGAGACAGAAATTGTGGCCGTTGAACCCGATCAAGAGAACTTCGAAGTACTCAAGCGCAACACCGCCCATCTTGAGCATGTCACCTTGGTAAACGGTGGCCTTTGGTCCAAGCGGTGCAGGCTGAGTGTGCAATACCCCGATGCTCAGAAATACGCCATCCGGGTAATGGAGGATGAGAACGGCATCATCCAAGCGCACAGTGTCAATTCCATCATGGAAGAACGTGGCTGGGACTGGATCGACGTTGTAAAGTTGGACGTGGAGGGCTCGGAAGTCGAGATCCTATCAGGCGCAGATCTTGGTTGGATCAACAAAATCGGCACGCTGATCGTGGAAATACATCAGGATTTTGCACCCGATTCCGCACGTGTTCTATTCAAGGCCTTTGCTGAGCAGAATTTCCATTTCTCATGGCGGGGGGAAAATCTGGTGCTTACACGCAACGCAGCGGCGGTCACTTGTACACATTGAAATCCAGCATCGGCTGGTATTAATGAACAGCAAAGAATGGGTAACTACCAAAAGACGCATTTCGGAGTACTAAACCCCCGAAACACTGCATTGTGGTTTAGAGTCAAGAGATGGGCGCGCCGATGTTGCTGAACACATCATTCAATGAAAATGAACCCATTGTGTGTAACCCGGAACATGCCATGGACTGCTTCCTGCGCCCCCATATGGACATGTTAGTGTTGGGGTGGTGGGTGGTGGCGAGAAGTGTGCCCTAATTGTCAGGTTTACGGGTGCAGTTGACATACAGACTGTCGGCGACGTTTTTGAGCGGGGGTAGTATTGCTGTCGCAGCGCGTAGTGCCTCCGACGCATGGATGATCAACCGGTTCCATAATGGCATGAAGCGCAAATCATCTGCCTGTATTCCGAGCCCAAAGAAGCCATCAACAGTCAGTTTCGAGTTGCCAAAAATCTCGCGAAACATAGCACGCAGTTCCCATGGAGTGTAGTAGCGAACATCAAAATTCTTTCCGGCATGAAAGCGCCGGCGCAGCAAGTGGTACAAACTGCGAATTCCAAGAGCGTTGGGCATTTGCACCATGCATTCACCATCCATTCGCAGCAAACGACGGAACTCGTCGATGGTCACACGGGCGTTGGGCTTACTGAAGTGCTGGACTACGCTGTAGGAGAATACATTTGAGAATGTTCCTTCAGCGAACGGCAGCCATCTGCAGTCACCGACGAAAAACGTGCACGGGAGATTAAGTTGCTGGCGAATTTGCCGCGCGGCAACCACCGCGCCCAGCGATGGGTCAACGCCAACGCTTTTAATTCCAGCCCGGGCCGCGGCAAATGTCCAGCGTCCCCAGTTGCAGCCGCCGTCAAGCAAAATTTGGTTTTCTCCCGTGGCTTCAACCCGGATGCTTGGAATTGGATATTCCTCCAAACGCCCTTTGCAGTCCCGGTACAGATGCCCGCCGGTCGAATCAATGATGGATTGCACATGAGGATGCACGCTCACGCCATCCCATTTGGGTTCTTCGAGTATTTCCAGGCCGTCTGCAATTCTTTGAGCAGATTTCAGGGAGATTTCCGACCACCATTGGTTGTGCTCAATGTCGCTTCGCAGAAATACTGGAATTTCGTCAGCGATTGGGAACCGATGCCGCGAGTCGCGTGTGCAGATGAACCAGTTTTCTTGTCGATTTAATTGACTGTGATCCACCGGGCAAACAAACTGATTCATCAGCCATTTATCCAGCATCTCAATTTCAGTGCCTGGTGCAGAACCATTGGTCATTGCGGCTTCCAGTATTGTTCGCATTCAGTAACAAGGGTTGTTGTGAAGTATAGGGGAGGTGGCCTGGCCGGCGCCCACCTAAATAGCTGCCGATCTTCGTTTTCTACCTCATGTGCGGAATAGCTGGTATTTTGAGTTTTGATGGTGCGGCAGTGCGTTTGCACGAAATAAGCACCCTGACAGGGCGCCTGCGTCACAGGGGGCCTGATGCAGTTGGCTCCTGGTTTTCCACGAACCAACGAATCGGTTTGGGGCACACGCGTTTATCGATTCTCGATACCAGCCCCGAGGCAGGCCAGCCAATGGTCTCTCCTTCCGGCCACCATGTGATTGTGTTTAATGGCGAAATCTACAACTTCATCGAGATCGCTGAATTGCTTTGCGCAAAAGGTTATGTGTTTCGTACCCAAAGCGACACCGAAGTGCTGCTCCATGCCTGGGATTGCTGGGGGCAGGCGATGTTTGAGCGGCTCAATGGCATGTGGGCGCTTGCCATCTACGACACTATTACGGGAGAGACCGCGCTGTGCCGTGACCGGTTTGGTGTAAAGCCGCTCTACTTCTTCAATCATGCCAGGCGTTTCATCTTCGCATCTGAAGTTCAGGCCATTGACAGGCTCCTGGAGAACAAATTGTCTCCTGATGCGGAATACCTCAAGACATTTAGCAGATTTGAGATTTCCGACCGCTCCTACCTGAGTGGCGTAAAAGCTCTGCAACCCGGCTTCTGGTCAGATCTTCCAACATCATCGCACGAAGACGG
>JANOGQ010000231.1:0-4828 GCA_031406105.1 Lysobacterales bacterium
CTCGAACTCATAATCCCAGCAAGAAACAATGTGCAGCTCGCCGCTGCAGGTATCAGCATATGATCGTGACATCTCGAGCAAATGCAGGGAAAGGTCGTACCCTTCTGGCACCAGACTGGAGGGATCAACGGCGACTGCAACTTTGATCTGATCCCGGTGCTTGTTGATGGGGCGGCTGAGCATGACAGCACAGGGGCACTTGCGCAGCAGCTCCATATCAACTGCCTTGAAGCCTTTCCCGCCTTCTATCGGCTCAGCCTCTTTTATGAGGAGGTCATGAGCATTCTTCAGAACATTTCGAATGATGCTTATGGCAGGAGTATCGCCACTTTCCACCTCTACCTGAATTGTCGTCTTGCCATAGCGGATCACGAAATGATCTGAACCATCGACTTCAATATCCAGGGGTACATCGGTGTTGCCAGGCTTGATGAGATCATGCGCGGATCGAATCGATTCTTTCACCTGATCAACCAGGGACGATACGTACTTGTCTTTATAGTCCACCATTTCCTTCGGCAATTTTGGACAAACAAGGAGGATTTTCAGCTCGGCGGTATTGTTGCAAGTGAGGCTCAGCGCCTGCTTCATGGCGCTTGCTTCATCCGTCAACCCCTGGCTGACAAAAAGTATTTTTTGAATTTTCTTCACGCCTGTACTCCTTCCCTCAGTGCTGGCTCAGGATAGACCGTTTCACTACGCAGCGGAACTCTTCATCACCCGGCTGGTACCTGACTCTGTGTCAGAATCTCGCGCTTCAACACTTTTCCGGTGGCATTGCGCGGCAGCAACGATAGAACATGCAGTTTCTCCGGCAACATGTAACGCGCCACTCCGAGCTGAATCAGGCGTTCGTTGAGCTGGGATAGCTCCAGCACTTGACCTGGATTGAACACGACAACAGCACAGATGCGCTCACCCAGCCTGTCATCCGGCACACCGATGGCGGCAGCTTCACGCAGCTCAGGTAATGCCTGCAAGGCCGATTCAAGCTCGCCTGCCGGAATTTTTACACCCCCTCGGTTGATCACGTCCTTGAGCCTGTCGATGTAATGCAGGTAGTCGGCCTCATCGCCACAACCTGCGATTTCAAAAATCTCGCCGGTGCGAAAAAAGCCCTCATCATCAAAATCGCTGCGATCAAGCTGGCCATCTTCAGTCAGGTAGCCAGGGAATAATGCAGGGCTCAAAAACGCATACTCACCGGCAACTTTCGCTTGCTCAATCTCCTGCCCGTTTTCAATGTCCAGCAGCTTGCCCTCTACTGCGGCAGCAACCCGCATATTCCATGGCAAGCCATTGCTGCGCCGCGTAGCTGATCCATTGAAGCGGGGGAAATAGCGGGCCCGGCGGTGTGGGTCAGTGGTAATGCCCGGGCTGGACATCAGAGTGAGCCCCTCGGTGGAGCCGAAAGCGTTGATGATTTCAACGCCGAATTCTGATTTGAATGTTTCAATCATCCAGGCATCCAGCGGCGCTGAACCACACAGTATGCTGCGAATGGATGAGATGTCCCGACCCTCCAGCAACCCCTCCCGCAGCAAGGCATTCAGCATGGCTGGTGCCGTCACTGTGTGATTGATTTTCCAGGTGGTGATCTGATTCAGGAAAACGCCCATATCAAAAGGCTGATGCAAAACAAGGGTGCCTTGCAGCTCCAGCCAGGGCATGATCATGCCGCTGTAACCTGCGGTATGAACCATCTGCATAGGAGCCAGGATGCGGTCTCCCGCCTGCAACCCACCTGCATCAACACAGGCGCTGCCGGTGGCGTGCCAGTTGTTGTGCGAGCGGGGCACACAACGGGGCAGGCCGGTTGTTCCGGAAGTCCAGTGCAATGTAAGGATTTCGTTGGCGTCGATTTCAATTGCGCCAAGATAGTCAAGCAGCTGGTCGTGATCAGGGTGCGGCTGTGACCAGCTCAGTGGATCAGCTTCTCTATCAGGGCCACTCCTGTTGCTGGATTCAGCAGGTGCATCATCGAGGCTGAGAATGGCAATTGCATGATCGGCCTGGGCGCTGCAGTGACGTAAAAGATCTGCAGGACTTTGATTCTTGAATCGTCGCAAGCTGATAGCTGTGCTGGGTTTAAGGTGTGCCAGGATGCGGCTAAGGTCGCGCTCACCGTAAGCCAGCATCACGGGTGACACGATGGCACCCAGTCGTGCGCAAGCGAGGAAGGCAATAACAATTTCGATGATGTTGGGCAGATGTACCAGTACGATGTCATCTTTCCGGACACCCCGCCGGAACAGGACTGTGGCGAGATGATCCACGGCTGTATCGAGTTCGCCGAAACTCAGGCCGCGTGCCTGGCCAAATGAAAATTCAGCCCGGTCAGGCGCATCTGCCAATGCCATACGTTCTGGAACGTTTTCAACACAGGCACGGAACAGGTCATCTATGGTGACCTGTCCCCACCAGCCCTCACGGCAGTATCGATCGACTAATGCCAGATCGTGCAGAATCATGAGTTACTCATGAATAACTCATGACTCATTCATGAGGCAGGGGCGCTTCAGCCATGTGGCTTCTCGTCCATGGCCGCAACGACTTTCAGCAGCCAGTCATTGGGCTTGCCTTTGGTCATATCGAGGTATCCGGGCATGTCGAAATAATCCCTGGCGCGCCAGATCTTGCCATCCTTGACCTGGTAGATGCCCATGTAAGGCATGGTGACCGTTGTGCCATCGGGCTGGTCATACTCATCCACGCCTTCGAACAGGATCTGGTGGTCATCTTCGAGATAATTCACAATCCGCCAGCGGCTCGCCACCTGGTGTGGCCACAGCATGTCGAGGCGTTTGCGCATGTAATCCTTGCCGTCAAACGGGCGGGTGCCGACATGCAGGTAATACACGCAGTCGTCTGTAAAACAGTCCAGTGAAGCCTGTAGGTCTTTGGCCTTCATGGCGTCGATGTAGCGCTGCACCGCATCGTATGCCTGTCCCATAACAATCTCCTTTTGGTGTTAAGAAATTTTTCGTTAATGGCCCGATAATTTATCGGCCAAGTATGGCCTCGACGGCCAGGCGGGCACTTTTCGCAGCGGCCGGTGTGGCAACAAAACCCTCCGGAGCACAGGCATCACCCACATTGAACAGATTGGGAATCGGAGTGCTTACTGGCGTGCCGTAGCCAGGCCAGCTGCGCGCCACCACATCGGCATCATGAATCTCACGCAACTGCACGTCGAGAATCCGATCACCCCGCTCTTCCAGATAAGGAAACAGGTCATGGATGTCTGCTGTGTTGGCCTGAATTTCGTCGTCACGATCCATGGGCTCAATGCAGCTTTTGGGTGTGCCATAAAACGCCATCAGGTGTTTGCCATCCGGCGCCCACTCCGGACAAATGTTCGTCAAGGGAACGCCGGTCACAATTCGTCGCAGTCCCGCTGCAAGAACAGCAGCACGCGGTTCAAACAGCGGTTCATCTGAAATCACATAAGTAGCGACGATGGGCGTGGGGCGAATACGCGCACGCACCTGCTCCACATACTCTGCACCCAGGGCAGCCTCGCCCACCAGCGCGAGTGTACCCATGGGCCCGGAATTACTGACAACCACATCTGCTGGCAGGAATCGCGGTTCGCCGTTCTCGACTATCGTCACACCCCTTGCCCTGCCCTGTTCCGTCTCTATGCTTTTCACCCGCGTGGACAGATGAATTTCGCCACCACAATCCTCGATAACCTTGCCCAGCGCGCGGCTCACTGCCACAAAACCACCCGGCACCATGGCGTATTTGTCCATGCGAGCTTCACTGGCACCAAAATGTGCAAACCAGTGGCGCGCCGGATATTCAAAATCATTAACCGCCGAAACGGCCGATGTAATGGTGTGAAAGAGGTGCAGCAGCTCCTGGTTGTCGGTGTATTTTTCCAGCCACTCGCGGAAGGTAGGTCCGTCACCCTGCACTGCCATGGCTTCAGGGTCCTTGAAGGCTTTACCGATTTTGGCCATTGCCACCTGCAAACCCACTTGTGCCATGGCTTTTTTGCCGTCTTTGCCACCATGAACTTTCATGAACAGCTCCATCATGGTGCCAATGCCACCGCGGGCAGGGAGTGGTACAAACTCGCTGTCACCTTTCATCCAGAACCACATTTCGTTAACCGGCCGGACTTCGAACTCGGCGCCTACTTCTTCACACAGCGTGGGCAGCACGCCGGCCAGCTGAAAAGACACGGCCCCTCGCGGCAAGGGATAGCCCTCTATCATCTGCGTACGGGTGCGTCCGCCAACGGTATCGAGCTGATCGCACACGCTGACGTGATAGCCGGCCCTGGCCAACAGCGCGCCGGTGCACATACCGCCCACTCCGGCACCGATGATCACCACTCTTTGTTGTTCTGTCATGAATGCTACTCCTTGAAAAATGCTATTGCGTGCGAGCCAGCCTGAGCCTGCTCGGGCCTGGCGTTGGCGATTTCGGGATGAAGCGGGTGTCGAAACACCAAGCTGCAGCCCGCCCGCTACAAAAGACCAGATATCTCGTTTGAGGCCAGCCTGGGAAGGCCGCGGTCGCATGGACAAGGCCGCAGCTATGGCATGCCGGATACCGCCACAAATGAGCGCAGATAAAGTGCTGGCACAGCAGTCCCCAGGCAGTTGTGCGCGCTTCTGGCCCTTGGAAATATTGCTGGCCGTCAGGGCAATCAGATCTTCCCAACGACTGGTCTCAACAGCGGCTACTTCTGGTTCACGTGCAAGGGAAGCAAAGATGACTAGCGATGTGAAGGCAGGCCAACAGAAACCCCGGCACGCCGTGCTTCATCCTGCAGATCAAAGCTGCCGTGGCCATCGATCAGGGCTTCAACGGCCGC
>JANOGQ010000085.1:0-4768 GCA_031406105.1 Lysobacterales bacterium
GCTTTGTTGACAGGACCGGTCACCAGTGCGCCCGCCACACCAGCCTGCAACAGACCAACTGCCTGTCGCAGTGTTTCCAGCAGATACTTTGCGTTGGCGGGATCGGGTTGTCCGGGAACTTCTGTTCTGGCCAGCGGAACGTGCAAACAGGCCAGGCCACCTTCAGGCCAGTCCTGGCCTGGCTGCCAGCGGATTACTGCAACATCAAGTCCCAGAGCCTGGGACGTGCGACGCAAAAGCCCGGCATCGGCTACAGCCAGCAGCGGTAGAACAGGTTCCTGCCGGGCCAGTTTCAGCAGGATCTCCGGCCCTATTCCAGCGGCTTCACCTGGTGTGACCGCCAGCAATGATGCTGAGCTATTCATGCCAAGCCGGGAGATGGGGATCAGCCGGAAGCATTCTCCGCGCCAGGCAGGCGAATTTCCACGAATGCCTCATCACGGAACTGTCTGAGGGTCTTCTCGATTTCCAGTTCAGCCTTCTGTTGACGGATTTTCTCGCGGGCTTCTTCACGAATGGCCTCTTCGGTACGGTCAGTTTCACGCGTACCCAAAAGCTGGACGATGTGCCAGCCAGACATGGTCTGGAAAGGTTCACTGATCTGATTGTCTTTCAGTGCCAGCAGGGTCTGCTCCACGCGGTCGCCATAGGCTTGCGGCGGAAACCAGCCCATGTTGCCGCCCAGGTTGGCAGTGCTGGTGTCGTCAGAGAATTCTTTAGCGAGTTCGGCGAAATCCTCACCTTTGTTCAGACGTTCGCGAATGTCGATGATCTGGTCCATGGCAACGCGGGCACCGATCAGCTCATTGATCTCGATCATAATGTGCTGGGCGTTGTATTCCTTGATGACCACCTGCCGCTGCTCACGGTAATCATTCACTTTCAGAATGTGAAAACCGGCCGGGCTGCGAATGGGTTTGCTGAATTGGCTGGGCTTCAGATCGCGAATGGCATCGGCAAAAAAAGCAGGGATGCTGTTCAGATCCCGCCAGCCCACTTCGCCGCCTTCCAGCGCCTCCTGGCTGTTCGAATAACTGATGGCTGCCGATGCGAAATCCAGGCCGCCTACCAGCTTGCTGTAAATATCTTTGGTCTGTTCTTCCACCAGTTGGATCTGTTGCGGTGTTGCTCCTTCGGGTACAGCAACCATGATGTGGGAAATATTGTATTCACCACCATTGCTGTCCTGTGAGGCCAGCATGATTTCCACTTCGGTGTCGGTAATCGGTTGCATGCCATTGACGATGCGCTGACGTAATCTTTCCGTCATCAGTTCCTCACCAATGTTGCGGCGGAACTCGGCAAAATCTTCGCCGTCGGCTTCGATAACCTGGCGCATTTGCTGCACTGTGATTTTGTTCTGTTCCGCCAGATTCACCATGGCCTGGTCGATGTCTGCATCACTGACCCGAATGCCGGTTTGCAGGGCTTTCTGAACCTGCAGTTCACGGACAATAAGACGCTCCAGTACCTGGTTTTCAATCAGGGCTTGCGGCGGCATGGCTTCACCACTGGCGCGGATGCGCTCCAGAATGCCATCCAGTGCGATGTCCAGCTCACTGCGCATGATCACGTCTTCATCCACCAGCGCAACAATCGAGTCCAGAGGTGTCACAGATGGCGCAGCCACTGCAACATTGGAATTCTGCGCCATCAAGCTGCCGGGAAGGGTTAGCAAGACAGCCAGCGGAAGGGCCAGGCTTTGCCGGGCCAGGGTAACCGGCGTCAGGGTAAGCTGCGTCAGGGCGAGGCGGCTGAGGTGCTGCAGGCAGTTAAAACTCATCAAGGGATTCTCCAAATTTACCATTCTGGTGCTTCTGACCAGCGCCACGGTGCAAGCTTGCCATTTTACACACTGTGAACACTTTTTTTATCAATAGAAAAGATTGCGCGAACGGGTGCCTAAGCTGGCCAGGCCTTTAAGATTCAACTCCAGGTAAATGCCATTGCGAAAGTCGCCGTCACGATTTTTCAGGAAACGCCGCATTACGGTGCGCAAAGCCCAGCAACAGCTCTCATATTCGAAGCCTCCCTGCAGCTCCAGCATTTCCGAATCTTCGAAGGAGTAGTTCACCTGCGACATCAAACGCCAGCTTTCACTGACCGGCCAGAAAGCGCGGAGATCAAACTGGTCAACCCGGTCGCGGCGGAAGCGATAATCAAAACTGGCACGCGAACCTTCGTCACCGTTGTAGCTGACGCCAAAGCTGGTGACATCCACTTGCGATTGTTCCCAATCCCATTGTGCGCCCGTTCGCGCATTGAAACGCCTGGATGCGAACCAGTTGAATTCAACGATAAAGGGCGACAGGTCTTCGCTGAACTCCGGCTTGCCCTCCAGCTGCAGGCGCAGGGGTTGCAGATAGAACAGTTGCCCGGCATTCAGCCCCCAACGCATATCGCCGCTGCCGGAGTCATAATTACGCGTACTGACAGCCAGTGCAAGCTGATTGGCATCGCCCTGGCGATCAGCGCCAGCGAAACGGTTGGTATTGAACAGCTGGCTGAAGCCGAAGGTCATTTCGCCGGTGTCAAACAGCGGCAGATCGTCCTGGTTTTTGTAGGGAACGTAGAGATAATAAAGACGCGGCTCCAGGGTTTGTCTGCTGCCGTCCTGATTGAGGCGATCAAAAACCAGGCCCGAGTCAAGGCTGAAAATACCCAAACTACGCGACGGTGAGTCATCAACAGGCAGGCCCATGTTATCCAGGCCATAGGCAGTGTAGCGATATCCTGCGCTGGGTTTGATAAAGCCCCAGCTGGCGAAGTGTTCCCAGTAGATGCTGGGCAGCAGGTCCAGGCGGCCGCCGGTCAGGCCCACGTCGCGATCAAAGTACACCAGTTCGGAATCAAGTTTAGTGGCTAAGCCGCTTCTGCCTAATGGTTTGTCCGCCTGCAGCAGTAAACGTGGCAAGCGCTTGTAAGGCTCATTATCCGGCAATACGCTGTCGTCGATGACCTGAAAAGTATCTGCCAGCATTTCCAGCCGCCAGTAGCGACCTGTGCCCGTGACGGTGGCCGTACTGTAGAGGTATTGCAGGGAAGTCTGGTAAATACTGGAACCGAAATCCTGGAAGTAAAGGTCGTCGCTGACCCGGTCGACCAGCAAACGGCTGGACCACTTTCTCCACGGTTGGGAAAAATGCTCCAGCTTGAAATGATGGCGCGCATCCGGGAAGTCGCGATCATCGTGCATATAATCGAATTCGAGGTTGCCGCTGGTGCGGCGGGTCAACAGACGGTAATCACCGCTCAGCATCAGGCCACGACCGGTAAAATAACGAGGCTCGATGATGGCGTCCTGGTTGGGTGCGATATTCCAGTACCAGGGCACGCCTACTTCGAGGCCATTGTCACTGGTATTGCCCAGGCTGGGAAGCAGAAAGCCGCTTTTCCGCCGATCATCAATCGGGAAAGTAAACCAGGGCGCGATGAGTATCGGTACGCCGTGAAACTCCAGCCTCGCATTGCGTGCCGTGCCCCAGCCTTTATCGTGGTCCAGATTCAATTCTTCAGCCGACAGCAACCAGGCGGGCGATTCATCCGGGCAGGAGGTGTACAGCAATCTGTACAGGCGCGAAGACTGACCGCCGGTCAGCTCTATGGTTTCGGCCGAGCCATGGGCGCTGGAGCCTGTCAGGCCATAGTCGATATTGACGAAGCGCCCTGATTCCTGCAGAAAATCGTACTGTGCATCCTCACCTTTGATCCAGACTTGCTGATCCTGGTATTCCACTCTTCCGGGTATGGTCGCTACTTCGGTCTGTGGGTGGTAGAAAATTTGGTCGGTTTTGAGGTACTGATCGGCGCGAAACAATTCCACTTCACCCTCGGCCATACCCTGTTCCTGTTTGCCGGCATCCAGTCTTTTGGCGTAGACCACCATAGGCGCATTGGAACGATCCGGCACCGGGGCCATCATTTGTGCAATAGCAGGCTGAGGGCAGGACAGGGCAGCCACATTATCGTTATTGCCATTGGCCCCCTCAGCCAGCACAGCGTCGCCGACAGCTGTCAGCAATGCTGCCATCAATATGGCTTGGTATTTGGAATGGGGCGAGTACACGCTGGGAATCTTTGCGGCCGGGGCTGTAAGCGGGCTAAGGTGTCACAGATCGTTTGCCGACGCAAACGACTGACAGGGCCGTTGTAACCAGCCACGCCGTTGCTCTTCATCCAGCCCGGCCTGTTGCCTGGCGAGGACGTAGAAATCCTCCAGTTTTTCACCCGCTTGTTGATAGAGTGCCGCAAAGGCACAGGCGCCGCCGGCATAAGATTCTGCCAGCGCCAGTCGGGCGTTGTTGACATCACCTTCCATCCAGCCAGAAAAATAATTCTGGCCTTGCCACTGTTCCGCTACCAGGCGGGCATAGTCCTGCTGCAGCGCCTCCAGGAGTTGCTGCTTCTGTTGCCGCATGATGGCCGGCTGCTGACCCGATGCGTAAAGGCTGCTGAGCCCGGCGCGGGTTTCGGCCAGTAGTGCGGTAAATTGAGGCTCAGCCTGATGCCGCGCCATCCAATCCTGGTGTTCCTGCTGTCGATCCGCATGGCGCAACCACTGCGTCACCCCCAAAGACTCAACAAACTCTGCGAACGCTTCGTTGAAGCGGGTATCACCGGCGACATAAAGCTTCTGGTGCGCCAGCTCGTGAATCAGCACCGCCGCCAACTGGCTGTCGGAATAACGCAGCATGGTGTCAAGCAGGGGGTCATCAAACCAGCCCAGTGTGGAATAAGCTGCTACCGGTGACAGGTCTACATCATAGCC
>JANOGQ010000283.1:0-2493 GCA_031406105.1 Lysobacterales bacterium
GTCTTCCAGTTCCCACTTCAGCTGCCACACACCGAGTCGATTGGCCAGTGGTGCATGGATCAACATGGTTTCCTGTGCCAGGCCCGCTGCAGTATCCGGATTATCTTTTATGTGACGCAGCAACACCAGTTGCCAGGCCAGGTCAACCAGCACCACGCGCACATCCTGCACCAGGGCCAGCAACAATCGTCGCAAGCCTTCCGCGTTTTTACTGCTGGTACTGCCCTGTTGATTGGCCTCGTATTTTTTGAGCTTTTCCAGTTGCTGCAACTGCCCGGCTACCGATTTGGGCAAGCCAGCAACAATGCTGTCGGTATTCAGCCCGGCGGATCGGGCGGCCAGGATCATGGCGCAGCAGACCGTATCGGGGTCGGGCGACAGTGCTTGCAGCACCCTGAGCAATTCCAGCATCAGCTCATCGCTACGGCTTTTCTGCTGGCTTTTCTGCCCGCCACGCTCCGGCAGCTGGCGATAAACCTCGAGGCAGACAGCAGCCGCTGCACCTACCAATGCCTGATAGCCCTCCAGCCATTCCGGCACACTGGTCGCCTTCAATCGCGGCAACTCACTGTAGGGCTGGATCACCTGCGCTGGGGCGGACGATGGAGTTGGGGTATCAGACTGACTCATGCTCTGAAGTGACAGAATTCCGGAATGAGAGAGGTTCATTATAGTGAAACTCTGTTCCCTTAAGAGTTCCCGGGGCACATGTAAGCGGCCTTTTGTGCAGGATGCACTTAGATCGCGTAGGGCAGGATGCCCGAGAGCGGCCTCCTAAGTGTAGGAGCGAGCCTTGCTCGCGACCGGTGGCCGGAATGTCGGCAGCTACGCTACCTCCTACATGCAGGAGCGAGCCTCGCTCGCGACGGGCAGCTGGTTCAGGCCTTGAGCACTTCCTGCCGGGCCTGCTGCAATCGCTTGGCCGATACCCTGGATGAGGTGCCCAGTTTCTGGGCAAATACCGAAACCCGGTATTCCGCCAGCAACCAGCGAAACTCATCCAGGGCAGCATCATAATCCGCAGCAGATTCCAGCCTGTGCTGATAGTTGTGCCAGAATGGCAAAATTTCCTGCAAACGCTGCAGGTCGCGTTGCGGATGATCAGCAGCCTGCTGCAATCGTTCCAGAATGGCACTCACATAACGCGGGTAATGCTGCAGATGTCCCGCTTCCAGTTCAGCCAGAAAGCCCGGGTAAACCAGGTCAGCCAGTTGCTCCTGGATGTCGTTGAGCGTTGCTGCTGGCGCCTGGGCTTGTCCGCCGTTCAGCACCGACTGCAAGGCCTTAATCCGCGGAATCACATCATTCAACACATCTGCCTGTGAGCGGGCGACACTGCCTATCCTGCTTCGAACCAGGCCACAAATGGCTTCAAAGCTGCTGGAGTCCCGAATGTGCCAGCAATCGCCTGCTGCCAGCACCAGGCTGCTGTCCACCAGGTCCAGCACCAGGCCGGCCACCGAAGGGGCAACTGATCCGGCCACTGATGGAGCTACCGAACCGGCCACCGACGCCAACGCTGTCCAGGCCAGCTGGCATTCGCGACTGAGTCCCGGGTGCTTGTGCAGCCAGCTCAGTTTGTCGCTCAACTGCAGGCGCAGCAGCCGCTGCACTCCCGCCTGATGGGACATCCAGGCATCAGCCTTGGTATCGAACAATCGCAAGCCCACTGCGTCGTTTTGATCCACCAGTGCCGGAAAGGCGATGGCGCCGCTGGCGGTTTTTACCTGCTGTTGCAGAACATCAAACTCCCAGCTAATGGCACCATCACGATTAACGCCTTGTCCCTGCCGCTCCATGAATTCACGTTGTGCGGTTTTGCCCAGCCGTTGCTGCAGGTCTGCCAAATCCCGACTCGATGCGATTTCAGCACCGTTCTCATCCACCACCTGTATGCGCATGCACAGGTGCGGTTCCAAAGCCTGTTCGTCAAACCGGCTGGCCTGCAAATCGAGGCCGGACATGCGGCTCAGTTCACTGGCACAGAGCTTCAATAAGGATTCAGCTTCACGTCCTGTCAGCGCCTGATGCAGGGCCTCGGCAAACTGCGGCACCGGTGTAAGGCTGCGTCGCAAGGGCTTGGGCAGGGCACGAATCAGGGCCACCAGCTTGTCGCGCAGCAAGCCGGGCACCAGCCATTGCAGGCGATTGCTTTCCAGCTTATTCAGTCGGTCCAGCGGTACGATGATGCTCACACCATCAGCCTCGTGGCCAGGCTCAAAACGATAATTCAGTTTGAACAGATGACCGGCCAGGGCCATGCTGTCCGGAAACTGCTCCAGCGGTACTTTGCTTGCACCTTCGCGCAGCAGCACATCATGGCCGAGATAAAGCTTTTCGCGACCAGTGGGCCCGATACGTTCCAGCCATTTGGAGAATGAGTGCGCGTCGCAGATATTTTCCGGTACACGGGCAGCAAAGAACTCCAGCACCGTTTGTTCATCAGCCAGCAAATCGTGTCGCCTGCGCTTGTCTTCCAGCGCTGCTACTTCG
>JANOGQ010000288.1:0-3139 GCA_031406105.1 Lysobacterales bacterium
AAACTTTTTTTTGTCTTTCACTCTCATTTCTGAGTGAAGGGTTTCATTATTTTCTCTTCAGCATATCAAAAGTAGTCGAGCATTAACCGCTCCTTGTAGATGTGTGCATCACCGCGCCGGTCCAGCAACTGTCCCAATGAATCATAGACGGCCACGCCGGGCTGCAGTTCCAGGCTGCGGATCATGTGGGTCCTGGCTTTGCCCCACAATTCTTCGCGCGCACACAATCGTCCCAGTGCCAGATGCAGATTGGCGTCTTGGGGATGATCCAGCAACCATTTTTCACAATTGCGGATACGCAGCGCCGCATCGCTGGCCTTGGGATCGCCATAGGGGATCAGCAAACTGCTGTGCCACTGGCTTTTCAGGGCTGAACGGATGACGGCCTCGGTTCGGTCCGAACCACCGAGCCGCGATGCCCGATTGGCATAAGCCGCGACCGTTTCCGGCTCACTGCGCATGAGTTTCGGCAAGGCTTGCCAGGCTGCGTCCAGCGCAGCCAGATCCTGGCATTGCTGCAGACCGGCGGTTGCAGCCCGCACGCTCCAGTCCTGCGCCTCTGTTTCGTCGATCAGGCCGCTCTTGCGCATGGCCGGCAACAAGCTCTGCAGATTCTGCCAGCGGCTGGTTTCTTTATAGCAACGTGACAGCAGTTTCAGCACCTGGTTGTTTTTGCGACGGCCTTGATTCAAAGCCTCCAGCACCGCAATGGCTTCATCAAAGCGGCGGTTTTCAACCAGCATGCGGCCGCGGGTAAGCTCTACCAGAAAATGTTTCTTCCGCCCGCCGGAATCGGCCTGTTCCAGATAGTAATCAGCGCGTTCGCTGGCATCCTGCCCATCGGCGGCACGGGCAGCGGCCAGATAAACTATGGTGCCCGGCCCCTTGGCGGATTCTGATTTCTGCAAGGCACGCTCGGCATTAACCCAATCACCTTCGGACAAAGCCAGTAAACCTATTTCCAGCTGGTTCATCGCCCGGCCTTCACGCAATCTGCGCGCCGTTTCGGCAGGTAATCGCCACAAACGAATCAGCAGGTAACACAATGCCCAGATCAGCAAAATCGCCAGTAACAGCACCAGCAGGCTCATTTCAACGGTCCACTGGCCAAAGCGGATTTGTACCAGACCCGGATCAGCCAGGAAAACGGGGGCCAGCGCAGCAGCCAGCACTGCCAAGGCAACGGCCATCAGAATCAGGAACCAGTACCTCATTGATCGCTATCCACCGGATCAATGGTTGCAGTGATATCCGCTGCAGCATCAGTGCCGCTTTCACTTACCAGCTGGTCGCCTGTTGCTTCAACTGATTCTTCAAGGGCCTCTTCGGCCGCTTCGTCAGGCGCTTCATCAGGTGCTTGGGTTGCAGATTGGTTTGGGGTGATGATCCCGGGTGTGTTGGCCCCTGCCGGTGCCGCGGCTGGAGTTTGTGCGGGAACCATTGCTGGCGACAGACCGGCGTCACGAATACTTCGCAAGGTGGTCCAGGGGCCGCTGATGTCCGGCATGGGTGGATTCACATTGCGCTGTTGCAAGGCCTGTAAGCCGCTCAGGCTCAGCTTGAGCTCGGCATTATCTGCCGCAAACCAGCGCGTGATGGTGGCTTCGGCTTGCACCAAGGCATCCAGGTAGATGAGCTGCTCACGGCTCAAGGCAGCCAGCCTGGCCTGCTCTATCTGCAGCCAGGCCCGCTGGCGTAAAGCCTGCTGGTCGGCCAGTGCCGGCAAAACAAGCTCATCATCAGCCACACGCCGGACAGTGACCAGACCGGCCAGCGAATTTTTCAGCCGCTGCCACCAGGACAATTCGGTGTCAGCGCTGCTGGCCTGGCGGGCAGATTCGTATTCGCTGGTTTTGAATGGCAAAGTGGCGAGGCTGTCCTGCACCTTGTCGAGCTCTGCTGCCAGAGCGACCATATCTGGCATATCGGTGGCCGCCAGTGCCTGGCGGGCTGCGGCAATTTCACGGCGCAAGGCGATAAACATCGGATTGTCAAAAGCCACAACCTGCTGATCGGCCAGCTGCAATGCGCGATCGGCGTTGCGGGTATCACCAAACAGTTGCAGGCGCTCCTGCGCCATGCGCAGCAAATAATCGATTTCTTCCAGTTGCAGTTCGGAATCGCCTTGTGCACCTTGGGCCGTGAGGGTGCGCAGGCGTTCATCCATGGCATTCAGCCTGGCCTGGGTATCCTCCATGGCAGCTTGTGCCGAGCGGGTCCAGGCGCTGGTTTCAGAACGGAAATTCTCGTTGGCAGTGTGCCTGGCCTCGACCGCCTGCAAGCGCTGTTGCAAATCTCCACTCAGGACCTTGATCTGGGCCGCGCTCTGGGCCGCGCTCTGGGAACCGGATTGCTGGCTGGCTGAATCCTGCACGGACGCCAGCGCTTGTTCCAGGCGCTGCAAGCCGGCCTGGAGTTGCTGCTGTTGTGCCTGCAGTTGAGTTGCCTGCTGGCGCTGTGCTGCGCCAGTTTGCCACCAGATCCAGGCTGCTGCAGCCAGCGCCAGGGCAGCCAAGAGCAGGGCCAGAACAGGCAGGCCAGCGCTGGAGCGCTTGCCGGGCGCTGCCAATTCGCGGATTTCATCCCGTGACATTGCAGACTTCATTTCGGCAGTTTTACCCACGGGTGCGGCAGGTTTCGGATTCAACTCGTCAGCATTCACAATAAGGTTTACCTCAGGAAAATCGACTGCGAAACGGGCGCCTGGCCCCAGATGCTAAACAAAACTGCCTGGTTCTGCACTCCCGCTGGCAAAACCAGGCCTTCAGGCCGTGAGGCAAATTCTCCGGATAGCGGTGGCCAGTTGCTCATTTCCCGGGCCGCCAGACAGGTGCACCGCGGCGGGCTGAAATGCAGCTGCGACCTCCGCCAGGCGCTGCGATACCACCAGCCACTCACCCGCACAGACATGCTGCCAGGCGCTTGCAGACAAGCTGGCTGCCAGTTGCTTCATGGCATTTTCGCCGCTCCAGAGCGACAGAATCTTCCCACCCTGTTGCAGTTGACGGATATTTTCCACAGAAACAGGCGCTGCACTTCGCCTGTAGACCAGCAGCGGTTCAGCGTCTATGCCTCGTTGCTGCAGGCCTTCCAGCAGTGCGCTGCGGCCACCGGCGGCTGCCACGATCCAGGCTTTGTC
>JANOGQ010000291.1:0-4819 GCA_031406105.1 Lysobacterales bacterium
TGATCCGAACTGGGCGCCGCAGACTGACGACTATGTTCAGGCCCTGGCCCTGGATGACTTCGGCAATGTCTTCGTGGGCGGTAACTTCAAAGAGGTTAACGGCCAAACATCACGCGCCTTCTTTGCCAAGCTATCGGCCAGTGGCACCGGTGCGCTGGATCCTGACTGGACGCTGCAAGTGTACGGCTCGGTGAATACCATAGTCGTCGATGGCAACGGCGATGTGATGATTGGCGGCATATTTTCACAGGTCGGCACGGAGACCCGCCTACGCATCGCCAAACTGACGGGCACGGGTGCCGGTTCGGTGAATGCAACCTGGAACCCGTCCGCGGATGGCGTGGTGACCGTCATTGCCCTGGGGCCCGGAGGCAGCGTGCTGGTCGCGGGAGGATTCGCAAACATCGGTGGCCAGCCAAGGCAGAAGCTCGCCATGGTGTCTGGCTTGGGAGCAGGCCAAGCCAATCTGACCTGGAATCCCGGCGTGGACGACCGCATTGAGGCCCTGGTAACCGATTATTCTACTGGCAACGTGTATGTGGCCGGCTACTTTGAAATGATCGGCGGCCTGCCGCGGAAAAATGTCGCCCGGTTGTCGGGCAGCACCGGCGTGCCCGACTCCTGGATTCCCAATGTGGGTGGCTACACCTCTGACTTGCGCATTGGGCCGGACGGGATGATCTATGTGGTCGGCGATTTCGTCGTTGTCAATACCAGCTTTGTCGGAGGAATCGCACGGCTATCGCCAACCACGGGGGCCACAGATCACGACTGGCGACCATTGGGGGCCGACAGCTCGGTCCTGGCCATAAGCTTCGCGCCCAACGGTGATGCAGTGATCGGTGGCGCTTTCAGCACGATCAAGAACGTGGAGGCAGCCGGGTACGTCCGCATTGATTCGGATGCGGGTGCTGCTGTAGTGGGCACGGCATCCACGGATGCGCCGGGGTATGTGCAAGCGGTGTTGCACCAGGCCGATGGCGGCCTCGTGGTTGGCGGAAGTTTCTGGAAGGCGGGCAGCGTCCGGCGCAACAACCTCGCGCGTTTCCTGCCGAATGGAGCCCTGGACCTCAACTGGAATCCGTCCGTCGAGGGAGGAGATTTCGCCGCCGTGTATACCGTGGAAGAAGACGCCGCAGGTCGCGTTTACATTGGCGGCGAATACGAGACGATCGGTGGCACGCCCCGCAGTGGCCTGGCCCGCTACACATGGGCTGGCGGTGTCGGGACCCTGGACCCGAACTGGAATCCACAGCCTGTCGGGACTGTGGCCGCCCTGGCCTTCGCTGCCGATGGCAGCGTTTATGCCGGCGGCACATTCTCCGAAATTGGCGGTCAGACTCGCGGCAACATCGCCAAGCTCTCGGGCACTGGCAACGGCTCCGCGGTGATCGGCTGGGACGGTTCAGCCAATGACTCGGTGTTTGCGCTCGCACTTGCCGCCAGCGGGGATGTCTACGCAGGCGGCGCATTCACCAACATCGGCGGTGCAATCCTGCATTATCTGGCCAGGCTTTCAGGCACTACAGGCGTAGCGAACACGACCTGGGACCCTGAATCTGACGACTGGGTCTTTGACATCGCGGTGGGCGCCGCCGACTCGGTCTATGTCGCAGGCTACTTCAATGAGATCAAGAATGAAACCCGCAATCACATTGCCCGTATTTTCGCCGCCGGGACGGGCATCCTGTACGCATCCTTCAATCCTTCGGCCGACGACCCGGTCCGTGCCATAGCTCTCGACGGTCAGGGCAATATCTACGTCGGGGGCGACTTCGACAACATTGGTGGCGCGTCCCGCAAACGCATCGCCAAGCTCTCGGACACCACCGGGCAAGCCGATCCGCAGTGGAATCCTTCGATCCAGGGCGGCACTAACAACAGAAGGGTGTTTGACCTGGCGACCAGTCCGGATCGACTCGATGTGGGCGGCACCTTCGTCGGCACCGGCGGGCGGCCGCGTGTCTGTGTTGCGAGTTTCTCGACTGAGCCGGGGTTTCTTTTTTCCGACAGCTTCGAGTGAGTTGTCGGGTCAGAGTAAAAGGACAGGGTAAGTCGAAGCCTGGGGAAACCCTATTCAATTATTGACGTCCGCTCGAGTCGTTCCAATTCAGCCTTTAATTCAGGCAATACCGACTGAGTGTAAACACCAACACTCTAACCGCCGGTCGGGTCAGTATCGGTGCGCAGGACCGGGTAAACCCGGTAGTGCCCATCCCAGGAACTGTGCCGTCGGGCGAAAAACTCGAGGCGCTGTTGGGGAGACGCGGCAAATGCTTTATCCGATTCCAGGCGCGCATCGAATTCAGCCTTGAGGACTGGGTCGTTCAACATTTCGCGGGCCACTTCCTCGGTCACGTAATTTTCCATGTATTCTTTGCGCTCGAAACGATTATTGAAGAAACCCCAGGCCAGGTAGGAGTCCGGTGCCTGAGGCTCCAGCAAAGCCATCAGCAGTTGTGCTTTCGGTTGCGTGATCGGCACGAACAAGCTGCCCGCAGGCAGATCCCTGCGCTGGTTCTGCCATGTTCCGGTAAGGCTTAAGGCCTGATGGCTTTCGAAGGACTCCGTGGCGAAAACCGCCGTATCGGTGTGGAATTGCTCGACCGCAAGATCCGTAATACCGCTGGTGAGCCGTTGCGTGCGGATACCGTGCAGATGAAGCTTGCTTTCGATGAGATCCGCGAACGCTGGAGGAACCAGGTAGCCGGCTTCAGGCGCGGCAACTGATATAGCGACAGAGATATCCTTGTAAAGCGGAACTCTCCAGACTTCGGGCTTGCTTTCATCGTAACGGGTCATCAGCGAGCCAGAAACTTCCGATGGTGTGCGTGTGTAGCGATAGCCCTGGAAATCGAGCAGGGTCGCTGCCTTACTGGTTTTATAAGTGAGCGCCACCGGCGTGCCACCCAGTTGGGTGCTTTGCTGGTCGGCGGAATATGCTGCGGCCTGCCACTCCTTGCCGTGCGTAGCAACCAGAGCCAGCGTGGCGCGGATGGTTTCCGCGGTGGCTTTGACCCTTACCGGGTAGGGCTTCCAGGAATGCGTTTCGACCAGTACTCCGAAACGGTTGCGCAATGGGTAATAGCCTGTCGAGAATCGCGGCAACGCTACACTGTCCTCGAATCCGGAGGCCGGGTTGTCGTTCTCCCTGAACTCGGGGTAGAAGGGTAGTGACATTGAGCCTTTGGCATTGAGCTGCGCCAGTACTGCGTCCTGATAGGTTTTGCTGATGGCGCGCAATTGTGCGGAACCGGAATAGAGTGGTTCGATCTGCACCGAGACATCGTGCCGAAACTTGGCGCCATTGGTGACATGCAGGTCCACATAGAACAGCGGATCCCAGGTATTAAGCAAACCCAGCATGGCAGCCATTTCCGGGCTGTCGGCTTTTGCGTAGTCACGGTTCAGGTTGTAGTTCTGCGCGGTGGTACGCCAACCCATTTCCTCCGGGCCCCGCTGGTTCGGCCGGTTCCAGGCCGAGAAGCGCTCGTGACCGTCGACATTGAATATGGGTACGAAAAGCATGACTTGCCGGTGCAGCGGTGAGTCCGGACCCGGATTCTCCAGCAGTTCGCGCAGCACGAGGAAACCGGCGTCTTTGCCATCGATTTCGCCTGCATGGATGCCGCCCTGGAACAGAACCACCGGCAAACTGCGGCTCTGCGCCTCCTCGGCGGTTAGTACGCCATCAGCATTGGCGCTCATGGCCCACAACAGGCGACCTTCAGGGCTGGTGCCGAAATGGAAACACCGCACCTGCTCTGGGAAGGCGTTATGGAAGTCTTTGCAGAGCTGCTCGACTTCGGCGTAGCGCCCGGTTTCCAGGTAACCCGTTCGCTCTGCGTGTGTGCGCAGATCGGCGGCGGACAGGGAGGTAGCGGCCAATAGGGCCAGAACGAAAACGGAGTATTTCACAGTGAAATGCCGACAGTGGGTTGCGTCCAGTATAGCCAAGTTGGTGCCTCACGAAATAAGGGGTCGAAATAAGGGGTCGGATCCAATTTCCTACAGGATTCAATTTCCTACATTGAAATTGGCAAATTTACGACTTTCAGGCACGCTTGCTCCCCGCATGATCGTCAAGTCCGATTGGGAGTGCGATCATGCCACGTGCCGGCATCCCACAACACATCATTCAGCGGTGTAATATCCGCCAGGTCTGTTTCTTTTGTGACGAAGGCCGAATCACTTATTTGGGTATCCGGAATTAATTGGATCCGACCCCTTTTCACAAATTGGATCCGACCCCTTTTCGGGACTTTTCACGACTCCTTTTCATGAGGGGCATCAGCGGGAGCAGAAATACCTGGTCGGACTAGCTGTGGAATTTGAAGTGGCAGCAGCAGAAATCGCCAGTGACCAGCGCACTCGAAAATTAATTCTGGGCAAGCTTCAGGCCGCGCTGTCTCCGGAACCGGACACGCCGGTAGAACAGGCTCGACTTGCCGCCAGCGACCTCTTCAACGTCCTCAATGCGCGCTTCTACACGCCCAACCATCCGAATCTCGAAGATCTTATCCCACCTTCATATGCTGTTCCTGGACGGGGCGTATCGGTTCGGTAGCCGCAAGGCCCGCTTCCACCGCGCCCGCCGGGCCACACCTGATCAACTGGAGCAGCTCCTGGATACCCTTTCGCGGCGTGTCGTCAGGGTGCTGGAGCGTCGTGGCCTGCTCATCGCTGATGCGGCCGATCCGTATCTTGAGCTCGAGTTAGGCTCCAGCCTCGACCAGATCCAGGCCGCATCCATCAATTACCGTATCGCCATCGGCCCGCACGCGGGCCGCAAGGCCGTCACCCTGTATAGCGTGCCACC
>JANOGQ010000338.1:0-6457 GCA_031406105.1 Lysobacterales bacterium
CATGCACAAGCCGCTGACTATCACCAAAGAACTGGGCCGTGGCGCGGCGCCGGGTAATGTAATCCGCATTGAAGAAGACGGCAGCCAGCTCGCGATCGGCATAAACGATGAAGCAGTTGCAGCCGCCCAGGCCAAGATAACCAAATCGCGTTCCAACATCCAGAACAACTGACACGAATAGGGGGGCATACAGCCCCCCTTCCCAAAACACCACCGCAATGCCTTACTTGTTTGCGTCTTTAGCTTTGTGCGCCAGCTTGGCACCCTGGTTCATCACGTGAAAAACCACGCTCTGCTCGTTGGTGCCAATCACGGCATGTGAGCCTGGTCCAATTCCGTAAACAGTAACTTCTTCTCCGGAGTGGGTTTCCGAATCTGCCAGCGGCACCAGAGCTTCCTGGTGATAACCAGAGGCTTCAGTATCCACCCCGGTCAGGTCCTTGCGTCCGGTATCGGGTGGCGAGTCGTAAGCCACGTCGGCGTTGGTTTCGTCGCCCAGATCCCGAAAACCAAGACCGTTGGCATAGCCCAGAGTTGTGTACGGCAGGCCATCGGAAGCCAGTGCAGGAACCACGCTACCGGGTTCAATGACTTTGCCGAGGATGGGATTGCCCCGTTTCGGATAGCCTGCAATGGTGAATACATGTCCATGATCCGCAGTTACCAGAATCAGGGTCTTGCTCATGTCCGCAGTATCTACTGCTGCTTGCACGGCCTGCGCCAGTTCAATGGTGTCGGTCAATGCGTTGTAGCCACTTCCGGCATGGTGGCCATGATCAATGCGGCCTGCTTCAACATGCAGGAAGTAGCCTTTCTTGTTGTTGTCCAGGATCTGGATAGCCTTGGTTGTCATTTCCTCCAGCGAAGGCTCACCCAGTGTGTCATTAGGACGATCGGCCTCGTAATTCATGTGGGATTCGTCGAATAAGCCAAACAGCCGCGTGGTGTTCTCCGGGTCAATCGCGTCAAATCCAGTCTGGTCGATGATGTAGTCACCAGTCGGGTATGCTACCTGCCATTCAGCGGTCAGGTTTCGCCCATCCGTGCGATCGCCCTCAACAGCACTGAATTGGTCGCCGCTGTTGTCGGCTGCAATCTTCCGTAGAAAATGCCGGCGACCGCCACCCATGGCAACTTCGATGCCGTCAACATTCGACTGCGGATAACGATCTTCCAGGCGCTGCTCAAACTCCACCAACTGGACTGCGATATCTATGCAGCCATCCGCTATGGCGGCAGGTGTCATGTCTGAAATGTCTTCCCAATCGCGGGAAGGCGATTTCGCAAACGTGCCGGCCGGTGTTGCATGTGTGATTCGCGCGGTTGACACGATGCCGGTCGAAAGGCCAGCCAGTTCAGCCAGCTCGAGCGCTGTTACCAGTTCATTACCAGCGGCGCTTGAACAATCTTCATAATCAGCGTCTTCATCGAGACCAAGGACGCCGATATCCGTTTTCACACCGCTCATCATGGCGGTCATGGTGCCGGCCGAGTCGGGGACTTGTGCATTAACGTTATAGGTTTTAGCCAAACCCGTGTATGGAAAAAGATCAAAGCTCAGGTTATTCTCTTCCCCGTCCTCACCGTTAAGTTGCCCTTCCAGGATACGTGCCGCAGTTACGGTTGTTACGCCCATACCATCACCTACAAACAGGATGATGTTCATGGCTTCGCCTTTACCCTTCATGAAATCACGCGATTTGACCGCAGCCTCGCCTGCCGTAAACCAGGGGTTCTCCGCCTGATGGTCGGGTATTACAGGCGGTTTGTCCTTGGCCTGTGCTGTGGACGCAATGGCCAGCAATACCGCACTGGCAATCAGTTTTCTCTTCAATGTCATACAATGTCTCCGTTGGGTTAAATCAGATCTTGATGGGTGTGAATGACCCATGAACTGCGCGGATGATTCTCCGGTCGGCGAGTGACGGGCACGTGGCAGTTTGGTTAAGCCTTGGTTGCAGTTCGAAGTCGCTTTCGTGACAGGGGCCTGGCCTGGACTACCGGGCTGGGTTCAAGGCAGACTGCGCACAGGAACAGCCTATGTAAATGGGTGTTGAGATTCAGCGCAGCAGCGCAAGATGTTGAGGCAGCAACTGAATTCCCCTACACTGCTGGTTGATTTCGTTGGGCCCTTCATTGGGCCCTGGTTTCCCTTAGCTGGTCATTTCCCTCATGACTTTAGTTCGATCAACTCATGCAGCAGTTGTCGCCCTGGCGCTTTTGCTGGCAGCGTGCACCGACCAGAATCCCGCCGAAGAGCCCACCTGGCCGGCCATGGTCGTACAGGTTACGGCCGACCTGTCGATTGGCACGCTGTTCGCCGGCGAAGTCCGCGCACGCTATGAACCGGCGCTGGCTTTCCGCCTGGGTGGCAAGATGATCCAGCGCGAGGTAGATGTTGGCGACCGGGTCCAGGCCGGGCAGGTGCTGGCGCGGCTCGATCCGGTCGATCTGGACTTGCAGCTGGAGACTGCGCGCGCCCAACTGGCCTCCGCTGAAGCGGAACTGGCGCTGGCCACGGCAGAACTTGAACGGCAGCGCAGCCTGCTGCAGCGCAAGCTGATCAGCGCCTCGCAGTTTGAAGCCCAGGATGCCGCTTTCCAGGTCGCCGGAGCCGGCCTGCGCCAGGCCCGTGCCCAGGCAATGACCGCCAGTAATCAACTGAGCTATGCCGAGCTGAGCGCGCCTGATGCAGGCGTGATTACGCAGCGTTTTGCCGAATCCGGCCAGGTTGTAAGCCCTGGCCAGAGCATTTTCCTGCTTGCAGTCGAGGGCGAGCGCGAAGTCCTGATCAGCGTCCCGGAGCAAAGTGTCGAGGCATTCACGCCGGGCCGGGAGCTGCTGATTGAGTTATGGTCAGCGCCCGGTCAATTCATTCCCGGCCGGCTGCGGGAAATCTCGCCTGCGGCCGATGCGGCCTCGCGCACCTATGCCGCCCGGGTCAGCATCGGCAAGACGGTTGTGCCCGTGGAGCTGGGTCAGAGCGCCCGCGTTTATACCACCGGGTCAGGTTTACCCGGCCCGGTCTTGCCGCTTTCAGCGCTTTACTCCAGCGCAGGGCAGACTGCAGTATGGTTGGTCGACCCACAAAGTTCGCGGGTTCGCCTGACACCCGTGCGGGTTGGTTCCTACGGCGAAACCATGGTGCCGGTGATCGATGGCGTAGCACCCGGGGATTGGGTGGTCGTTGCCGGCGTGCACCTGCTGCGCGACGGCCAGTTGATCAAACCCATCGACAAGAAGAACCGTCCGGTGGTTTTGTCCAGTCCTCTTGGCGCCGCGGATCCGGATGTTCACTGAGCGCGCACTCCCATGCACTTCGACCAATGAACTGCACCCGCGCTGAGTCGCTGGCATGATGGGCTTCAATTTATCTGCCTGGGCACTGCACAATCGCGCGCTGGTGCTGTACAGCATGATCGTGTTGTCGCTGGTGGGTGCCTGGTCCTACCTGCAGCTCGGCCAGTCCGAAGACCCGCCCTTTACCTTCAAAGCCATGGTAGTGCGCACACTCTGGCCGGGCGCCACCGCCGAAGAGGTGGCTAGCCAGGTCACTGACCGGATCGAAAAGAAACTGATGGAGACTGGCGAGTACGAATTCATTCGTTCGTTCTCCCGCTCGGGCGAATCGCAAGTGATATTCGTGGCCCGCGATTCGATGCACTCCAATGAACTCCCACCCTTGTGGTACCAGGTGCGCAAGAAAGTCTCCGACATCCGTGCCGACTTGCCGCAGGATGTGATAGGGCCGTTCTTCAATGATGAATTTGGCGATACGTTCGGCAATATCTATGCCCTCACCGGCGCGGATTTTGACTATGCCACGCTCAAGGACTACGCCGAGCGCATCGAGCTCGAGCTGCAGCGCGTGACGGATGTCGGCAAGGTGACCCTGGTTGGCCTGCAGGACGAGAAGATCTTCATCGAGCTCAGCAATACCAAGGCCGCCACCCTGGGCGTGTCCTTGTTTGAGGTGCAGCAATCGCTTGAAGCGCAAAATGCCGTGGTCCCGACCGGGTTTTTCGAAACGCCCAGCGATCGCGTGCAACTGCGCGTATCGGGCCGGTTTGATTCGGTGGAGACCATTCGTGATTTTCCCATCCGCGTTGGTGACCGAACGTTTCGCATTGGCGATGTCGCCACAGTCCGGCGTGGATTCAGTGATCCCCCTGCCCCGCGCATGCGCTTCCTCGGTGAAGACGCCATCGGCATTGCGGTGGCGATGAAAGCGGGCGGGAATATTGTCGATCTTGGGTACCGGCTGGAGCATGAATTCCAGCGCATTCAGCTGGACCTGCCGCTGGGTATGGAGCTGGCCAAAGTTGCCGACCAGCCTCAGGCAGTGCGTGCTGGTGTGGGCGAGTTCGTCCGGGTGCTCACTGAAGCTGTGGCTATCGTACTGCTGGTGTGCTTCCTGTCGCTGGGGCTGCGCACCGGACTGGTGGTAGCCCTGTCGATTCCGCTGGTACTGGCGATGACCTTCGCCAGCATGTACTACTTCGGCATAGGTTTGCATAAAATTTCCCTCGGCGCTCTGGTGCTGGCGCTGGGCTTGCTGGTCGACGATGCCATCATTGCGGTGGAAATGATGTCAGTGAAAATGGAGCAAGGCTGGGACCGCCTGAAGGCAGCAAGCTACACCTGGAAAGCTACGGCCTTTCCCATGCTCAGCGGCACGCTGGTTACCGCAGCGGGTTTCCTGCCTATTGCCACCGCGCAGTCCGGCACGGGTGAATACACTCGCTCTATATTCCAGGTCGTGACCCTGGCCCTGTTAGTATCCTGGCTGGCCGCCGTGCTGTTTGTGCCCTACCTTGGCAGCTGGTTGTTGCCTGACTTCAAGCACAAGGGTGAGAGTTCCGCCCATGCAAGCCACGACCCCTACTCGAGCCGGTTCTATGCCTTCTTCCGCGGCATGGTGGTTTGGTGCGTGCGGCATCGGCGCACCGTCATCATTCTTACCGTGGCTGCCTTCCTTGCCTCACTGTTGCTGTTTCGATTCGTGCCGCAGCAGTTCTTTCCGGCTTCCACCCGGCTGGAGTTAATGGTTGACCTGAAGCTGGCAGAAAGCTCTTCCCTGCTGGCCACTGAAGCCCAGGTAAAAAAGCTCGAACAGGCCCTTAAAGGCCGCGATGACATCGAGAATTATGTCGCCTATGTCGGCACCGGCTCGCCGCGGTTCTACTTGCCATTGGACCAGCAGCTGCCCAATCCGAGTTTTGCCCAGTTTGTTCTGCTCACCCCGAATATCGAAGCGCGGGAACAGGTAAGGGCATGGCTGATTCAATATCTGCTTACCGAGTTCCCGGATATCACCAGCCGGGTTTCACGGCTGGAGAACGGCCCGCCGGTGGGTTATCCACTGCAGTTCCGGGTGTCTGGAGAGCACATCGCAGAAGTGCATCGCCTCGCTGCGCAGGTGGCTGACAGCGTGCGCGCCAACCCGCATGTAAGCAATGTCAATTTCGACTGGCAGGGACCGAGCAAAGTGGTGCGCATGAGCCTGGACCAGGATCGGGCCCGAGCACTGGGTATAAATTCATCCCAGCTGGCGGAGTTTTTGCGCAGCTCCTTGTCCGGTTCGCGGGTGAGCTATTACCGCGAGGACAATGAACTGATCGAGATTTTGCTGCGTGGCCCAGAAGACGAGCGCAGCCGGCTTTCCTTGCTGTCCAGCCTGGCTATACCCACCACCAATGGCCGCAGCGTGCCGCTGTCGCAGGTGGCGACCCTGGAATACGGTTTCGAGGAAGGCATCATCTGGCACCGCAACCGCCTGCCGACGGTAACGGTGCGCGCCGACGTCTACGGCAAGGAACAGCCGGCCACGGTGGTTGCACAGATTGCGCCAGCTCTCGATGAAATTCGCGCCACAATGCCCGGCGGTTACCTGCTGGAGGTCGGCGGAACCGTGGAGGACTCTGAGCGGGGCTCACGCTCGGTGATGGCCGGCGTGCCGCTGTTCCTGCTGGTGTCCTTCAGTTTGCTGATGTTGCAGTTGCGCAGCATTTCGCGCAGCCTGATGGTGTTGCTGACCGCGCCATTGGGCCTGATAGGCGTCACCCTGTTCCTGTTGGTGTTCCAGGTGCCTTTCGGTTTCGTGGCGATGCTGGGCGCCATCGCTCTTTCCGGCATGATCATGCGCAACTCGATCATCCTGACTGACCAGATCGAGCAGGAAATAGCTGCCGGGATCACGCCCTACAGAGCCCTGATCGACTCCACGGTGCGCCGCTTCCGGCCCATCGTTCTGACCGCCATGGCCGCAGTGCTGGCGATGATTCCGCTGTCACGCAGCGTATTCTTCGGACCGATGGCGGTGGCCATCATGGGTGGCTTGATCGTAGCTACCGGATTAACCTTACTGTTTTTGCCAGCACTTTATGCCGCCTGGTTCCGAGTGCGGGAAGAACCGTTGGAATAGCCAGCCAAAGCCACAGGACAAAGCTGCAGGCGG
>JANOGQ010000357.1:0-4216 GCA_031406105.1 Lysobacterales bacterium
CCAGCGCCAGCAGGGCTTTCAGTTCGGAGCCAAACAACAGGCCCTTGGTGGTCTTTGCGTAGAACAGCGGCTTGATGGCCAGCCGGTCACGTGCCAGGGTCAATTTACGCTCACGCGTATCCCAAACCAGCAAGGCATACATGCCATTCAGCTGCTTGAGCATTTCATCCGGGCTTTCTTCGTACAGGTGAACTACCACCTCCGAGTCGGACTGGCTGGCAAACTGGTGCCGCCCACGCAGCCGCTGACGAATATCCATATGATTGAATATTTCGCCGTTAACCACACTGAGGATGCTGTGATCCTCGTTCCAGATGGGCTGCTGCCCGCCAGCCAGATCTATGATCGACAAGCGTCTGAACACCAGGCTGAGAAAGCCGTCATCGTAGAACTGCTCGTCGTCCGGGCCGCGGCGAGCCAGTTGTGCACCCATGGCCGCCAGCGCTGAGCGGCGCTCAGCGGCAGTTCCACTCAATCCTGTCAGCTTAATCAGCCCGGCGAATCCACACATTGAATCAAGTCTCTTGAGCGCCAGATCAGCCCCAATGTCAGGCCCCAGTTTAGCCGCTTGAACCCTTCAGAGTGGAGCTGATCAGGTGCTGGACAGGCGTTTCATGATACAAATACAGGTTCAAGCCACCACGTGAAACCGTCAAAATGATCAAATTCAGTAAATACTTCCTGTGTCTCAGTGCCGCTTTACTGCTGTTTGCCTGCAAGCCTGCCGAGCAAACCGAAGTTGCCGTTGAAGCACCGCCAGCTGCTCCGACTGAGGCACCAGAAATCAGGATTCCCACCGTTCCGGCTGACGTCGTCATTCGCGATGCGGCGGTCTATACACTCAATCCGGATCAGCCCTGGGCTGAGGCTGTGGCCATACGTAACGGCAGAATCGTGCTGGTGGGCTCACTGGAGGATGTGGACGCATTGATTGGAACCAAGACCCAGGTCATCTCACATCCCGGAGGCATGGTGTTACCGGGTTTCCAGGATGCACATTTGCATCCCTACACTTCGGGTATTGACCAGTTTGATTGCAGTATGGATCTGCAACCCATGGTGCCGGAAACCTATGTGGCCAAGGCCAAGGAATGTTATGCAACCATGACAGATCGCGAATGGATCACCGGTGGTGGCTGGAACCTGACTGCTTTTGGCCCCAACCCTATACCCAACAAGGCATTGCTGGATGCGGTGATTCCCGACAAACCGGCTTTCTTCTCCTCCTCTGATGGACACACCCTCTGGGCCAACAGCAAGGCAATGGAGGCTGCGGGCATAACAGCGGAAACCCCTGACCCGGCCAATGGTCGCATTGACCGCGACCCAGCCACCGGCGAACCAGTCGGCAGCTTCCAGGAATCGGCCATGAGCCTGATCAGCAAGCTCGCACCACCACCTCCCGAAAAACAGCGCAATGATGCCATGCGTTACGCGCTGGACTATCTGCACAGCCTGGGGATCACTGCTATGCATGAAGCATCCATTAGCGCTGATCCGGAAGATCCCTTGCATGCGTTGGAAACCTACCGGGCCTTTGCCGATCGCGATGAGCTGAACATGCACACGGTACTTTCCCTGCGTTGGGACAGCAGTAAAGGCCTGGAGCAGATACAGGATCTCATCGCCGCACGGGAGAAATACAAAGGTGGCCTGATCAGAGCGAGCACGGTGAAGATATTCCTCGACGGTGTGGTTGAGCCCAGCACGGCAGCATTGCTGGAAGATTATTCCGATCAGCCTGGCTTCAAAGGAGAGCTGCAAGTTCCGGCAGAAACTCTCAATGAAGCCGTGGCTCAACTCGAAGCTGAAGATTTCCAGGTGCACATCCATGTGATTGGTGATGGTGCTGTCCGTGCCGCACTGGACGCTTTCGCTTATGCCCGATATCGCAACGGCAAAGGCAACGGCCGTCATCACCTGGCACATGCCCAGTTCATTCACCCCGACGATCTCAGCCGTTTTGCCGAGCTGGATGTCACCGCAACGTTTTCAGCTTTGTGGGCAGGTGGTGAAGACGCCTTCCTTGCTGAGTTGACTCTGCCGCGAGTGGGTGAGGAACGCTATCGCTGGACTTATCCCCTGCAAAGCCTGATTGCGGCCGGCGGTCGTGTGGCGTTTGGGTCTGACTGGAATGTATCTTCACCCGACCCACTGCAGGCTATTGAAGCTTCGGTGACTCGTGGCAGTGTTTCAGACCCAAGCATTCCGGTGTTCATGCCGCAAGAGCGCATCAGCCTGGAAGATGCCATCAAAGCAGCCACGCTCAACTCCGCTTATGTGAATCGTCTTGATAGCCGCACCGGCACTATCGAGGTCAACAAGCTGGCCGACCTGGTAATTCTGGACAAAAATCTGTTTGAAATCGAACCTACCGGAATTTCTGATGCCAGGGTTTTGAAAACATTGTTCGGTGGCAAGGTGATTTACCAGGCTGCTGAAGCCCAATAATTCACGGTATGCTCTCGCACCCGTTCCAGAAGGGAAACTCTGATTCACCCGGAGTTTTCAAACGCGGAATTTTTGCCGATTGGAACGGGTGTGGGAATTAGCCCGGGGCTTGTCCTGGTGCCTGTCTTGCCAACTGCTTCGCTAACAGGTCCGCCATCAGGGCGTGCAACACATTGATGGCCTTCAATGGCCTGACCATCACCTTGAAGTCGACAATCTGGCCAGCATCATTCCATTCGATCAGATCTACGCCATTGATTTCTACGCCGTCAATGAGCGTGCTGAACTCCAGCGCTGCATGACGCTCTCCGATGATTTCACGGAGATAACGAAAACTATCATTACCCAGTACTTCAACTGCTGCCAGTAAATAGCCCATGGTGAGAGCCTTGCCGGGCTGGGGTTTGTGCACTACGGGTGAATGGAACACCACGTTTTCCGCAAGCAAGGCTTTCAGCCCAGCGGGTTCGCGACTGGCTACGAATTCATGCCAGGCTTCGATGGTCTTGTTCATGACTTTACTACTCCTCGGCACGTGGCATTCAGGTGTCCTGCTACTTTGGCCCCAAGCCCATTACCGGGCTGTCTTCCCCATGACTGTCAAACTGATGTATACGGCATAAACATTCATTGGCGCAAATCTGAAGCACCCAAAAGAGGACGCAACACGACCCGGGCATTTCAGGCCAGTATCTGGAACACAGGCCCGATCGATTTTAATCCAAATGGAGGATCGGTTTTAAATTCCAGGTAACAGGAATAGAATGCCCGGACTGCTGCACGGAGTGGTTGCGATGAAAAATCTCGCTGTTATCCGAGGAGGTGCAGCAGGAATCTTTCTGCTCACCCTCTTGATTCCCGGGAACGCCTTATCTGGCGAGAGCATGATTTTTTCAGACGGTTTCGAATCTGATAATACTGCAGTACAAATCGCTGCTGTGCGACTGGCACCAGACGGGCCAGCCAACCTTTCGATTGCCAACGCAACAGTCACGTACACGAAACCGCTGGTCGGTAGCGACGTTGCCGGATTTTTTGTGCAGAGCTCAAAAGCAGGCCCTGCGCTGTTTATCGCCGTGGATCCGGCCGTTCTGACTCCCCAACCAGTTTCAGGCGACAGGGTGAGCTTCATAGTCGCCCAAATGGCAACCAGCCTGGGTTTGCGGCAAGCCACACAGATCAGCAATTTTGCCCGTAACGCTTCTTCCCAGCCGCTCGCGGGACTGGTGCAGAATGTAACGGCGGTTAGCGATCTGGTTTCCGCAGTCGACACTTATGAGAGTGAGCTCATCTCGCTCAATGGAGTGATTACAGGAAGCTTCACCGCTGCCGGAACGGGGTTCGAGGCGGCCGCGATTAACACGACGGGTATCAGCGGCGATTCGAACTTCAGACTCAGGCTCCCTGTAACGCTCCGGGAAGCTGAAGACTTGGTGACTGGCTGCGAATTCACGCTCGGCCCGACGCCATTTTGGCGGGCCCTGGCTCAGGCCCAACCCTCGGCCTGGTTTGCCTCGGACATTGCCGCGACATCCTGCCCTGCACCCAGTGTTGCATCGGCTGTTGCGCAGAGCACCAGTTCAGTGGTTATTGAATTCAGTCGTCGGATCGACCCCTCCAGCATCCAACCCAACGGCAGTCAATTTACATTCGACAACGGGCTGCTTGCATTGGCAGCTTCTGTAACGGGCCGTCAGGTGATCTTGACCACCTCTGCTCAAGTTGGGGGCCAGGTGTACCAGATGCTGGTGCAGAACACCGTGAC
>JANOGQ010000393.1:0-5713 GCA_031406105.1 Lysobacterales bacterium
CGGTGTCACGAATGATGATGATAGTCCCAGTCTCGGCTGCCGCTCGTATGCAACTGGGATGAACCACCTTGGCACCGCTGGCCGCCATTTCCAGTGCTTCCGAATACTCCAGTTCTTCCAGCAAGCGCGCTTGCGGGATCAATCGGGGATCGGCACTGAACAAACCGGGAACGTCGGTCCAGATTTCTACCGATTCCGCTCCCAGGCGACCCGCCAACAAGGCGGCAGACGTATCTGAACCACCTCGACCCAATAAAACGGTGCAGCCGGCAGCATTGGCGGCAATATAACCTTGAGTGATAACCACTTGCTTGAGGGCAGAACAAGTTTGCTGGAAATTCTGGTCAACTCCAGCGACACAACTGGCAGAAAGCCACTGCCTGGCGGGTGACAGTTCCGGTTCCTCCCGTGCAATCAAATACTTGCGGATATCCAGCCAGTCCACCGGCAGGAATTGGCTGAGAAACGACGCGCCTATTTGTGTACTTAACCACTCACCAGTAGCCAGCAAATCAGCACGCGCTGCATGATCATCACCCTGCTGCAGGCGCGAGAGACAGTTCTGCATGCGCTGCCGGGCAATCTCCAGCCAGGAATCTGTGGATACGTCCAGCTCAATCGCCAGTTTTACATGCGTTGCCAGAATGGCATCCAGAAAAGATTCCACTGGATGCTCCGCCAGCTCGGAAAGACGGCTGGTAATGCCGGAAATCGCTGAACATACCAGTAATACTCGATTTCCCTCTGCAACTTTTTGCTGCAAAAGTTCACGAATGGTCTCCCACTGAGGCTTTCCGGCCACACTGGTACCCCCAAATTTCAGAACTGCCCAGTTCTGGCTCACAATTGAATGCTCATGCAGGGAATTTCATCAGTTTTTAGCTGCGGGAACGGTATCGAATTCGGGCCTGAGTGTACAGTTGAACTCACAAAAGCCCGCAGTTTTCCCTATTTTGGTGCTTTTTGATTACTGCCACGCAAAAAAAAGGCGCCACAGAGGGCGCCGAATTGGGGTTTGGAGTGTTCAAACAACACCGTCTCGGGGAGAGACGGGGGCAGCCCCGGACGCTTACTTCTTGCCCAGAACTGACCTGTAGCATAGGACCGCTAATGACGCGCCGGGTTCCGTAAACACAGATTCTGTACTAGGATGATTCACCACGCCTGAGACCCGAGGAAATGCTTATGCCGCAATATCGCACCGAGGACATTCGCAATATCACTCTGGTCGGGCACACAGGTGCTGGTAAAACCTCACTGATTGAAGCTTTGTTAGCTAAATCCGGCACCATAGGTGAAGCAGGCAGCATAGAGCGCGGCACTACAACCACAGATCACGACCGTCTGGAAAAGGAATACCAGCACTCGCTGGACTCAGCCGTGGCCAGCCTCGACTTCGAAGGCGTGCATGTCAACTTGATCGACACGGCCGGATTCCCGGACTTTCGCGGCCCCACTCTGACTGCCATGGCTGCTACCGAAACCACTGCCATGGTCATCAATGCCAATAATGGCATCGAACTCTCCACCCGCCGCATGATGCAGCGTGCCAAAGCCCGCCGTTTGTGCCGCATCATCATCATTAACAAGATGGACCAGAACAGCTCTGGCCTGACACAACTGGTGCAGGATATTCGAGAAGAATTTGGTCCCGAGTGTCTGCCAATCAATCTGCCTGCCAAAAACTTCACTAGCGTCAGTGACTGCTTTTTCCAAACCGAAGGTGAGACTGATATTTTCTCCTTGTCAGAAGCTCACGATGACATCATCGACCAGGTGGTGGAAACCAGCGAAAAACTGATGGAAAAATTCCTTGAAGGCGAAACACTGTCGCGCGAAGAATTGCATGATGCTTTTGAACGGGCTTTGCGTGAAGGCCACCTGGTGCCAATCTGCTTCACTTCCGTCAGCAATGATGCAGGGCTGGGTGAATTCCTGCGCCTGTGCAAGCGCTTACTGCCCAACCCAACCGAAGGTAATCCTCCCCCGGTGCTCAAAGGAGCAGGAGAGGATGCCAAAGAGGCGATCGTCAAGCCTGATCCGGATGCACACGTTGTCGCCCATGTATTCAAAATCATCAACGATCCCTTTGTGGGCAAGCTGAGCATATTCCGTGTTTATCAGGGTACCGTTAGGCCTGATACACCTCTATTGATCGGCGATGCACGCAAGCCCTTCAAAGTTGGACACCTGTTCCGGGTGCAGGGCGGCAAACATTTGGAAGTAGATTCCGCCGTTCCTGGAGATATCTGCGCCGTTGCCAAAGTGGAAGACATTCACTACGACGCGATCCTGCATGACTCGCACGACGAAGATAACTTCCACCTCAAGCCACTGGATTTTCCGCAACCCATGTACGGGGTGGCGATTGCCCCGAAAAGCCGGGGGCAGGAGCAGAAGCTGGCGCAAACGCTGACGCGCTTGTGCGAAGAAGACCCTTGCTTACTGGTAGAGCACAACCAGGAACTGAACGAAACAGTGATTCGTGGCTTGGGAGAGCTGCATATCCGCGTCATGCTGGAACGGATGAAATCACGCTACAACGTGGAAGTGGACACACGCCCTCCTCGCATAGCCTACCGTGAGACCATCACGCGCGCTGCAGAAGGACATTACCGTCACAAGAAGCAGACCGGCGGCGCTGGCCAGTTTGGCGAAGTGTTTTTGCGCGTCAAGCCGCTGCGACGCGGCGAAGGATTTGCATTTATCAACCAGGTGGTGGGCGGGGCCATTCCATCCAGCCTGATTCCCGCCGTCGAAAAAGGCGTGAGGCAAATGCTGGCAGAAGGTGCCATTGCCGGCTTTCCGCTACAGGACATTGAAGTCTCAGTTTACGACGGCAAATTTCACGCCGTGGATTCAAAAGAAATCGCCTTTGTAGTCGCCGGCCGGCATGCATTCCTTGAGGCCGTCCGCAACGCCGGCCCGCAGATACTGGAGCCCATTGTTTCCATCGACGTCACCGTGCCGGACGCTCACATGGGTGATGTGACCGGCAACCTTGCCGGCCGCCGCGCACGTATCAGTGGCACTGAAAGCGTGGCGGCAGGGTTTATGACCATCAAGGCTGACATGCCCCTGAGTTCACTGACGGACTATCACGCCGAGCTGAAAAGCATGACCGGTGGCCAGGGCAGCTACACCATGGAGTTTAGCCACTATGATCCGGTGCCACACGATGTCCAGCGGGACTTGGAGGCGGGGCATAACAAGTCCACCGATGGAGAATAGTTTCTCATATCGTCGCCAAAAACTGACTGTCTCAGCGTCAAGTCCCGTCTACTGCAGCTTGGAGGGAATGAATCGATAAAACTCATGCTTGAAGTTGCCCGTGTCACTTGCATTTCTCGAGCGATATATTCCATATGTACGCATTACAATGAGCGCTCCATCTTCTGCCTTACGAATACCAACCCTTATTTGGCCATTCAAGCTAGAACCCTCAATACCTCCAAAGCTATGCCGTGTTGGAAATTTTAATACGTCGTCTTCACAAATAAAGTCGCTTTCCGATGCCTCGAATCTATAGTTATGGCTATTTCGATCTCCCGACAGAAGCAACTCGATCACCATTGTCTGTTCAGATGGCTGGTCAAGATGCAGGAACCCTTCTGACTCGCTTTTCGAATCGCTACCTGCTTGTTTCTCAGCCAGTGACCACGAGAACAAACCAAAGTAATCTGCAAATTTCCCGTTTTCCTCGTTCTCGATGCTCCCTTCCACCACAATTTTGGTCTTTGGGAACGAATATTTCCCTTGCAAGTTTGGGCACTGACTTCCGTTGAGGTGCTTTAAGTCATATTGTCCCCAATCCACAGGCATTGCGGGAGGTTCTGGAAATGGAACAGCAGACGTATGGGAACACGCCGTTAGAATGACAGATAATATTCCACTGATTAGCAAAATTTTCTTCATTTCTCCTCCAACAACAGATGTCGAACGGAGTCAGGAACCAGTGTTGGGATCACTATAGGCGAAGCTAGCACGACATTAGCCGTATTCACTACTTTACCAACGATGCTTTCCAGCGGACTTAATATTCGATTTGTCCCATTGCTAGTGTAGAAAAATGGTGAGTTGAAGGTGTCATGGACCCCTGAATACGCTTCTAGCACATGATCCAGAAAGCCTCCTGGTTTGTATGGTTTTCCAAAAACGCAGCCAGCGCCGCCTTGCAAACATCCCAGTGGACTCAATTTGCCATACCCTAATCTCTCTACCAAGTACAGATCCATAACCTCTTCAATAGGACGCCCTAGAGAATAAGCTTCAGCAGCTCCACTATCGATCCAATATTTTTCGTAGATTCGCTCGCCTGCTAATTTCCCATCAACGCCGCGAAAGCCGGCACTTTCTCCTACCTGTCCTGGAAACAATTCAGACTGAGCCTTTTGGTAAGCACGCAACTTGACTGCGATAAAAGTCGCGGAGGAAACAAGAGCCCCGAACAACAATCCATCCTTGAATTTTTGGCCGTAAATTTCGGAAGACGCGCCTCCAGCAATGCTGTCTGCAGCAATTCGCTGCATTGAGTAACTATCACCAAAATGGCCAACAACTCCTCCCATTATGGCTCCTGAAACTGCCCCTTGGAACGCTCCTTTAAGGGTTCCGGTGAGAATAACCCCGCCGACTGCGCCGGAAATGGCCCCAGCTACCGCACCTCCCGCGATTGTCAGTGTAGCTGTAGTTCCCATCGTGCTGCCCCATGCGAAAGTGGCTGCCCAGCCTGATGCCGCACCCCAAGTAAAGTAAGCAGCAACCGCCGCAACTATCACCCGTCCCCATTTTTTGATGAAGCGGCTCAAGCTGAAGTAGCCGGTTGGGTCGGTGTAACTGAGTGGATTATTCAAAACATAACTGTAGCGATTCAGGCTCTGGCTGTTCTTTGGCATTTGCACAAACGGATCAGCCTGCAGGAAGCGGCCGAGTTTCGGGTCGTAGATGCGCCCGTTCATATGAATGATGCCCAGGCCGTCCACCTGCTCATGGCCGGTAAAGCCCCGTGTGGTGATCATGTTGTGCAACTGCGTGCCCGCTTGAGACAGCGGGCCATTCCAGGCCGGATTCTGCCGCTCGCCAAAGGCTCCGAAGTGCATGGGGGTGGAATTGGCAACAAGTCCGGATGAGTCGGTTACTGTGTGGTTGGAACCCAGATGATCTTTGACCAGGTAGCTGGCATTGCTGGCGCCACTGGATGGGAAATAGTCGACCACTGCAACTCGGCCGATGCTGCGCCGGAAGAAGGGGTTCTCACCCTGATACTGAATGCGCTCTGCGCTGCCAAAATACCAGGTGGTTTTGTTGCTATCAATGGCATTGCTGTCCAGTCGCCTGATGCGCTGGTTGCCGATTCCATAGGTGAGCTCAGTAAACTCCGCAGACTTCTGCACCCGGCTGGCCTGGTCAAACAGGGTGTAGGTAATGCTGCGGCCATCACTGGATGAGACCTGGTTGCCGTTCGCATCATAACTGTGGGTCATACTGCCAGCGCTGGTTACCGCATGAGCGCCGGCACCATTCTGCCCGTACAGATAAGCGCCAACATCGGACTTGCGCGTGATGTTGCCGGAGACATCATATTCAAGACTCAATGTAGTCTGGGCCGCTGCTCCATTGGTCGAGAGCAACACCTGCTCAAGCCGGTTGAGCTCATCGTAGGCGAATGTCTCCTTCAGGTTCTGTGCTTTGGATGTGTCGTGGCGAGACAGCA
>JANOGQ010000414.1:0-7558 GCA_031406105.1 Lysobacterales bacterium
CGTGGATGTTCCATCAAACCGGCCCACAGAGAGTGACGGGCTTCCTGCTCGGCCATAAAAGCCTTGGTGCGAACGAAACGATTGCGGTACTCCGCCTTGCCGTCCGCCAGGCTGAGCATGTGGATCATGCCATCGCCTTCAAAGGGGTGATAACGGCCTATGGGTTCATGTACCGGGTTCTCAGTATTGCGCAGGTAGACACCATCCACATCGCGGGGAATCTCCCCAATCACCTGCATGTCGCAGGCATTGTATTCCTCATAGTTCGGCGTCCATACACCGTTCAGGTAGGGGTGGCTGTTGGGTGCAATGGTGGGCTTGATATGACTGACCAATTGGGCGCTCATGCTGAGTCTCCGCTGCTGCGGCCACGCTTGGGCGGCCAGGGAATGAAAGAAGAAGTGCGTTCGAGGTATTCGACATAACCCGGCCGGCTGACCTTCAGGCGGCGTTCCAGCAGGGCTGCACCGCTCCACTTGACCAGGGTCCAGTTCAGCAGCAGGGGACCCATGAAGCTCCACATACCCAGGCTGGTTTCTGCCGCAATGAGGTAGAGGCCCCAGAACACGCAGGCATCACCGAAATAATTGGGATGGCGTGTATAAGCCCACAAACCTTTGTCCATGACTTTGCCGTGGTTGGAGGGATCGGCTTTGAAGCGCGTCATCTGGTAGTCGCCCACCGACTCGAAGAAGAATCCGATGACGGCCAGCGCGATGCCCACATAGGCCAGCACACCCAGATCTGCAGGTTCGTTCTGGATCATGCCCAGCTGTACTGGCAATGAAACAATCCAGAGGATGGGTCCCTGCAGCAGGAATACTTTGGTCAGGCTGGCCACATGAATGTTGCCGCCGGATCTTTTCAGCAACGCCACATAGCGCCCGTCAGGCCCTTCGCGGCGCCAGCGCAGGAACAGGTAGCTGCCCAGGCGCAGGCTCCAGATGGCAGTTATGACGAGGATGAGCATGCGGCGGTCGGTTTCACCGCCCGTCATGTTGTAAGTCATCAGCGCCACAAAAAGGAAACCGATAGCCCAGAAGCTATCGACAAAAGAAACATCCTTGAGCGGAATACTGATCAGCCACAAGGCAATCATGCAGGCCATCAGCATGATGAAATTACAAAACAGGATATTCGCGACTTCGTTCATGTGCTTTTCTCGATAAAGTTTGGCTGTGGCTTAGCGCCCGGTACTGACTGTGTCGGATTTCAACATGGCTACCATCTGTGCTTCCATAAATGCCGGGTCACGGGCGATGGCAGCCCTGATGTTAACTGCGAAGGCGTCGGTATCCACTTCGTTGATGTTCTTTTCAATGGCCCTGATTCCGGCTTTGGCCACGGTGTCTGGTGATTCTTTGCGACCTTCCACATGCTCTGCCATGCGGGTGTCGATCGAACCCACAATCAGGCTGCTCAGTTGCGTACCCTGGTCAGCCAACTCGGCACGCACATTGGTGGTCAGCGCCCGGGCAGCAAACTTGGAAGGCGAATAGCCGCCCATCTTGGGAATGGCCAGTATCGCTGCGGCCGACAGCACGTTGACGATGGCACCGCCGCCATTGGCCTTCAAGACCGGCGCAAAATGCCGGCACATGGACAGCACCCCAAAGTAATTGACCTCCATTTCCTGGCGGGCAGCATTCAAATCAGGAGCGCCCAGCAGGGTCTGGTGGTTGAATGCACCGGCATTGTTGATAACGATGGAAACATCGCTACAGTTGCTGGCAGCGGCTGCCACCTGAGTTTCGGCAGTCACATCCAGTTCAACACCGATAGCGCGCCCTGGAAATTCCTGTTCCAGATGTGCAGCGGCTTCGCGGCAGCGCGAACCTACGTAAACCTTTGCCGCGCCTGCGTTCAACAGATTACGAACAAAGGCTTCGCCGATTCCCCGGTTGCCACCGCTTACGATGGCGACGCTGTCTTTGATTTTCATACCAGCCTCCTGCCAGAGTTTTTAGCTGGGTTCATGCCAGAGTTCATGCCAGAGTTCATCATTGAATTATGCCTCCCGATGGAGTCTCGGCGTATAGAGCCTCGATCTCATCCTGACGATTTTCTGCGGCCAGTGACTGGTTCAGCGTGCCCTTGTCGGACAGCTCGTGCAGCGCAGCATTCGGCGCCTTTTTCATAAAGCTGAAGCGGCGTATGGCCTTGCTGCTGGATGGAAAGGCCTGGTTGTAGGCTTGCAGTTTTGATTCAATGAATTGCCGGACTTTGGGGTGCGCCAATAAATCAGCCAGCTCGGCCTCTGGCTCTCCCGAAATTTCACGCAAGCCTGCCAGGCTGGGAACGCCCAGCACCGCCAGGTAGTCGCGATTCAAGCCGCACAACAGCAGGTCACTGAGTGCCGGTGCCAAGGCTTCAAAGAAACGCGCCCGTACCTGGCCCGCATAAACCCAGGTGCCGGTGCCCAGCTTGAATTCTTCATTCAGGCGGCCGGCGAAGCTCAGGCCCATGGCCGGATTATCTTCATCGTGGAAACGGGCAGCATCACCGGTGCGGTAAAAGCCCTCTTCATCAAAGGCCGCAGCAGTGGCTTTGGGGTTATGCAGATAACCCCGCATGATATTGTCGCCGCGCAAGCGCAGCTCATAGCGATCGCCATCCGGCACCAGCTTTACTTCCAGGCCGGGCATGGGCAGGCCTATACCCACCTTGTCCGTATCGAAATGGATGGCCATACAGCCAGAAGCGGTTTCGGTAGCCCCATAGCCGGTGGTCATGAAAATTCGATGGCCGGTCTCGGCCACAGCCATTTTTTGCAGTCGATCATAAACCGGTTGCGGCAGGCCGGCACCGCCATAAAGCACCATGCGCAGCTTGCTGTAAAAGGCTTTGCGCAGATCCGCATCCTCCTCCAGTGCCTCTACCAACCAGGCGAAGCCGGCTGGCACATTGCAGAAATACGGTATGGAAATTTCCCGCAGATTGCGCAAGGTTTCCTGGAACAGGCCAGCAGCAGGCTTGCCTTCGTCGATGTACAGAGTACCGCCGAAGATGGCAGCGGCCAGCATATTGAAAGCGCCCGAAACGTGGCTCCAGGGCAGCCAGTCCAGCATCACATCATCCCAACCCGACATGGAGGCCAGGGTTTGAAAGGCCTGATAAAGATTGGTGGCGAGCATGCGCTGGGTCTGTATCACCGCTTTGGGCATGCCGGTTGAGCCGGAAGTCAGAACATAAACGGCGTGTTCGCCCGCATCCAGCTTTTGCAGGTTTGCCTGCACCTGCTCAGTAGCCGGATGCTGCAGCAGCGTCTCTATCGCAATCGCATCTACCCCGGCTGCTGCTGGATTGGCAGTGATGATGGTGCGGCCTTGCTGATTTATCGCCTGCAGGGCGGGAGCAAAAAGGGCTGAATCCTCAGCGAAGATTATTTTTGGCTGGACCAGATCCAGCACATATCTGAGCCGGGCATAATCACCACCCATCAGCCCGTAATTCATGCTGACGGGGCAGGAGCAGATGCCAGCACTCAGGCAGGCCAGTCGCATCAGGGCATGGTTGATGGAGTTTCCGGACAGAATCAATACCGTATCCCGCGGCTGCATGCCCTGGTCCAGCAGCCATTGGGCCATGGACTCCACCTGGACAGCGGCATCACGGAAACTCAGCCTGTTCCAGTCACCGCGCGAACCATCCGCCGCACGTTTTCTTTGCGCGTAAACAGCTTTATCGGGATTCTGCCTGGCCTGCCGGAAAAAGTTGCGCGCAATAATGGGGTCGAAATCAATCAGCTCGTGCTGCGATTTCAACAGCAGAGTACCGTCTTCACGTTTGCTTATATCGAGTTTTACGGGAGGCAGGGAGTAGTCCCGGTATTCAGCATTCTGCGTTGACACGGTGGTTTCCGCTAGTTAGTCTAGTTGTGAAAGTTACCAGTCCGACTGGCTTTAAGCAAGCTTGTTTGTGCGCTGATTGATTCAGAGCTCCCCTGACTTGCCGTGATCAAAATCGCCGGAAATGTTGCCAGTTTCATCAGAAACGCCGGAATGCCAAGTCTTCGCGATCCTTGCGGCCGAAACTCATCCTGGGATCGACGGGATTGAAGGTGCCCAGGCACCAGCCCTCGTTGCTGGGCATATCGCGGTTCCAGTCGAAGGTCATCTTGCGGTGGGCAATTTTCCAGGCACCATTGCGTCGCTCAAATTTATCAACAATGCGGCCGCCGGTGAGAGTATCCCAGCTTTGCTCGCCGCGTTTGAAGCGCGCGAAAGTCAGCACATAAGACTCGGCATAGGCCAGGTCGGGCGCAAGGTCAGCGCCGATATCAATGTGCACATTACACACGTAATGGGCCATAACGCCCATCTGGCGTATGCGCTGCACCGCACCCTCGATGTAAGCGAAGGCTGGACCAGCGTAGGCGCTGCCGTGCTCTTCGATGGCGTCCGGGTGATAGCAGGATTTCAGGAACTCTTCGTCCGCGCGGTCGACACCGCGACCATAACGCATCAGAACATCATGAATTTCGGCTTTGTCCAGCAGAACGGGCAGTCGGGGGTCGGTGGCTGTGGTCATGGCTGTTTCTCCGTGAATTGATTCTGCTATCATCCTAATCATTAAAAGTTCAATTATGCAAGTTTGCTGTTTCAGATCACTTTGAAGGAATGAATTTATTTTGAAGTTTTGCGAGCCTATTCAGTCATGTCAGTCATGTCGGTCATGAGTGGCAGCAAGTCACTGGATTTTGATGCTCTAAGGCCCACGGTTGTGGGCCTCTCATCGGTGCATGCGCAATGGCGATCGAAGTTGCGCGACTTTGTCGATACTGAAGTCAGCCCGCATCTGGATGCCTGGAATCGCGCCGGTACTTTTCCCGATGAGCTATACCTCAAGGCGGCCAGAGCCGGCATTCTGGGTATGGGTTTCCCGGAAGCACTGGGAGGCTGCAATGAACATGCCGGCCTCTATCACCGCATCATTTTCGCTGAGGAGCTGCATCGCCTGGGCTCAGGTGTGGTGTTCGCTGATCTGGCCACACACTGGATCGGTTTGCCGCCGGTAGTCCAAAGTGGCAATACCCGGCTGGAGCAGGAAGTGGTTCGGCCGGTGCTGGCTGGCGAGAAGAAAATTGCTTTTGCCGTTACCGAGCCGGGTGGTGGCTCAGATGTCAGCCAGCTGACTACGCGGGCCGAGAAATGCTCTGATGGTTGGCGGGTCAGCGGAACCAAAACCCTGATCTCCGGCGCCATGCGGGCCGATTATGTGTTGACTGCGGTGCGTACCGGTGGAGAGGGCATGCAGGGAATTTCCCTGATGCTGATTGATGTCAATGCGGGTGGTGTCAGCCGCGAGCCGGTCAGCGGCCTTGAGTGGTACAACGCCAGCGTAGGAACCCTGCACTTTGAGCGCACGCCGGTTGCCGCAGATTGCCTGATGGGCGCCGAAAACCAGGGTTTCTTCAGCTTGCTGCCGCAGTTCAACATTGAGCGTTTCAGCGGTGTGGCGGCTGCGCTGGCTCTGGCACGTGTCTGCCTGGCCGCAGCCATTGCCTTTGCCCGGCAGCGTGAGGTGTTCGGTAAACGACTGATTGACCAGCAGTCGATACGCCACAAACTGGTTGACCTGATACGAGCTGTGCGTGTCGCATACAGCTACCTGGATCACTGTGTCGAGCGCTTCGAATGCGGTGAAAACATGGTTGCGGATCTTTGCATGCTGAAGGTGCAGGCAACCACTTCCCTGGAGCATTGCGCCCGCGAATCGCTGCATGTGCTGGGCGGAACCGCTTATCAGGGCACGGCCATGCTGGAACGCATTTATCGAGAGTGCAGAATTTTTGCTGTTGGCGGCGGAACCGAAGAGGTGCTGCGCGACATGACGGCCAAACAATTGAAGTTCTAATTCGGATTGAGGAGATCAGCCATGAGCAGTAAATTGGACATTATCCATGCGGTGATGCAGGCCAACATAGATCGGGACGATGAAAAGTTTCTGAGCTTTCTGACAGACGATATCGTTTACCACTACCACGTGGGCTCGCGACCACTGATCGGCAAGGAGTGGGTGCAGAAATTCCTGATCAAATACCGCTCGATTACAAAAGATGTGAAATGGCGGCTGGATCGCTGGGCTGAAACGGAAAACGACTTGTTGGTTGAGGGCTATGAGGAATATCTGGACACGCGCACTAACGAGGTGATCGCTCATCCTTATATGGGTGTATTTGAATTTCGTGGCGGAAAGATTGCGGCCTGGCGTGATTACTTCGAAATGAACCAGAAAAAAGAGGGCACGCCGTAAGCCAGTTCTCGCGTCGCACTAAGTTCGCCATCCTTTCAGGCTTTCGGACGCCAAGCCCAAAGTCCGCTTGTGTTGCTTCAGGGGTGTATGAAACAGGGAAGTTTCATCCAAGCCTCCAGGGATGGATTCACGGCGTCCCCTGAAGTGACACAAGCGGGCTGCGGGGCCGGTCGAAGCTAGCGGATAAGCATCAGCGAAGCTCCAAGCAAGATCAGTCTTATTGAGCAAGCTTGTATATCGCGCCCGCTTCACGTTAAATCAGAATCCGAAAGCCGCAATCAGAACAGGAAGGCCCTTATGAACCAGTCCAAGGATGCCATGGCAGTAGCAGAGCGCTTCATGGCTGCACTGAACATTGCCGATGAAGCCGGAGTGCGGGCATGTTATGCGCCGGATGCCCGCATCTGGCACAACTTCGACAATAAACTCCAGCCGCTGGACGACAACATCAAGTCCATGCACTGGATGCACAGCCGCCTGAGCAATCTCAACTACGATGTGCAAGTGCGAATCCCCATCCCCGATGGTTTCCTGCAGGAACATATCCTGCGCGGCACACTGCACAATGGTGAGGCATTTGCCCTGCACGCCTGTGCTGTCTGTAAAGTCGAGAATGGCCGCATTACGGAATTGCGCGAGTATCTCGATACCGCCGAAGCCAGGCCTTTGTTTAAATAGCCGAAAACATTCGGACATCGAACATGACAGCAGAGCAGCAAACCGGCAACCATCCTTACTGGGTCAGGCCCGGGCGACCCGCCCGGGATGACTCGGTCCTGCCCTTCCTGCTGGAGCGTAACGCAGCGGAGACTCCTCACCGAAAACAGTTCGAATTCGAGTCTGGCGAAACCTGGACCTGCCAGCAGACCCTGGACAAGGCCCGCAGCACGGCCGCGCTGTTTGCCGAACAGGGAATTGCAGCCGGCGATTTTGTGCTGGCCTGGCTGCCCAGCGGACCGGACATGATTCGCAGCTGGTTTGGCCTGAATTACCTCGGTGCTGTGTTCGTGCCGCTCAATGTGGATTACCGCGGCTCCATTCTGTTGCATGCCATCAGGGAATCGACGGCCAAAGTGATGATCCTGCATCCGCAGTTGCTGGAGCGCCTGGACGTTCTGGATGAGCTGCCGCTGGACCGGGTTCTGTGTGTTGGGGATATTCCCGATCCGGCAAAGCCGCTGGTGCGACATGAAGTGCCGGTGCGCAGCACTGACCTGAAAACCTCGCTGCAGCCCCTCACTGAGCCCGCGCCGGTAAACCAGTGGGATCTGCAGATGATCATTTTCACCTCCGGCACCACCGG
>JANOGQ010000495.1:0-1740 GCA_031406105.1 Lysobacterales bacterium
CTTCAGTTGGGGTGGCGTAATACTTGGTCGGCACAATCACCAGTGGGCCACGATTGGCCCATTCGCGGGCAAATTTTAATATTTCATCAGGCCGGCTGAGCTTGCTGTGGATCAAAATCGCATCTGCGCCGGCCTGCCGATAAGACTCAGCGCGGCGCAAGGCTTCATCCAGCCCCCAGCCTGCAATCAAGGCTTCGACCCGGGCGACAATGCAGAAATCATCATCTTTCTGCGCTTCCTTGCCGGCCTGGATCTTGCCACAGAAGGTTTCAATTTCTTCCAGCGGCTGACGTTCACCCTGAATGAAACTGTTGGTTTTGGGAAATAGTTTGTCTTCTATGCAAACGCCGGCTATGTCGCGAGCCTCCAGCTTGGCCACCAGGCGCCGCATGTTATTGAAGTCTCCGTAGCCAGTATCACCATCCAATAAAATGGGAATGGTGCTTGCATCGGACATGAATTCCAGCGTGTCGACTACCTGAGTCCAGCTGAGCTCGTTGTTGTCCCTGACCGCATGCTGGGCCGAGAGGGCCAGCCCGGAAGCCCAGATACCTTTGAAGCCAGCCTCTTCAACGATCCGCGCGGATAGGCCATTGTGGGCTTCCATAATGAATTCAGTGTTGGCTGATTGCAGCAGTGCCCGCAGCAGCGTGGATTTCTTGTGCATATTCATGACCTGGTCAAGCAGTGCTTTATCAGTAATCCGCAAACTCCTGGCGAATCAACGGCAGAATTTTGTCCCTTGCCCGAATAAGGTCCTCCGGGAAGTCTATCTCCAGCCAGGGCAAGCCGGAAACATCTTCAAACGCGAAGCTGTCGGGTTCACGCAGCAACAGGTTCCTGATGGCCTCCTCGTGTGGCGCATCGGCCAGCCCTTCTGCTTCGAATCGGCCGCATTCCTCAGCCAACTGCCGGCTCATATCAGCACTGAACCGGAAAAAGCCAACGGACTCGCCCAGAAAGTCATAGACCAGATCAGTCCCAAGCTTTTTTCTGAACTCCACCATCCGCCCCTTACGCACGGCAATTTTTACCGGCTCATCGCCCGGCACAAAATCACAGTCCAGCAAGAAACAATTGCTGTGTCTGGTTTCAATCACACGCTTGAGTATATCCGGATGGTAAAGCACATCTGCATCCATCACCAAGGTATCGCTGCCTTGCGTCAGGGTTTCCCGGGCCGCCCATAAACTGATCACGCTTCCCTGCAGAAAACGTGGATTGAAGTGGTAAGCCACCTGCGGCCGCGAGTGCAGCTGCGCCACATGTTCGACAATCTGATCAGCTTCGTAGCCGACCACCAGGTCCACGAGGCGTATTCCAAAGGCATGCAGCAGGTCCAGATGTCGATCAAGCAAACTGCGGCCACCCAGCTCAAGCAGGCATTTCGGTCGACCCTCAGGCTTTTGTTGTGCCAGTCGGCTGCCACGTCCTGCTGCAAGTATGACTACATGCATGGATAAAAGTCCTCATTAAGGGATTTTAAGCTTGAAATTCGCCGGAATACGGCGAACTCAGCCCGGATTTCCATTGCGCAGGCCGAGTGGATCGCTTTTGTCCGTGCCGGGCATATACTGTTGCCGGCGATCCAGATTAGTCAGCTGATACACTAGTCCCAGCCAATTGTTGAATAGCGCTTTGGCCGTATCGCCCCAGGTGTTATCCAGCAGTGATTCAAGCTCAGCTTCCAGCACGTCGGGATAGCCCTTACCCTGTTCCGCTGCTCGCTGCGCGCCATGC
>JANOGQ010000503.1:0-6067 GCA_031406105.1 Lysobacterales bacterium
CAACTTGTAATTAATCCCTGAATTTTTCAGCCCAACCATTAACCTGAACTTTTCGCCCAAACTGTTCACAGCTGCGCGGACGTGTTGTCAGCGCAGAAACTCATCACCAACGTATTGGAGAAATTTCATGAAGACTCAAAAACTGTTCGTATTAATACTTGCCGCGACAAGCCTGACATTATGTGCCTGTGCCGCGTCCGGCCCACATCGGTCCACCGGCCAGGTGGTTGATGACACCACCATAGCTGGCCGCATCAAGACCGAGTTGCTGGCGGACTCAACCACGGATGGACTGAACATAGATGTTGAAGTTGATCGTGACCAGGTGCAGCTCAACGGCTTTGTTGACTCCCAGGCCCAGGTGGACCGGGCTGGTCAAATTGCCAGAGCGACACCCGGCGTAACTGCCGTAGACAATCAGCTGAAAGTCTCAGGTGGTGATCGCATGGCGGGTGAGTATATCGATGACTCAGCATTATCCGTCAGCGTCAAGACAGCTCTGGCGAATGATGCACTGGCTCCTGCCTCGGAAATCGATGTGGAAGTGAATCGGGGGATCGTCAGCCTGGGTGGCTATGTTGATACTAACGCTGAGCGTGATGCAGCTGTGGCTGCAGCCCGAAGGGTCAATGGTGTCAAAAGTGTGGTCAATAATCTGACGGTGCGCTGAGAAACCTGACCGAAAGTATGAAAAGTCAAGCGATCACTGACCTGCACGGAAAGCCCTGCAGGTCAGTGACGCTCAAATAGAGGTTTATAGGCTTGCAACCGATCTGTTTCCTTTTTGACCACCGCATAACATTCGCAGCAGAGTTTTTCGAGCCCCGGTCGGTCAAGAACCTTGATATGTCCCCGTTTGTATTCAATCACCCCGATGTCCTGTAACTTGCCGGCTGCATCAGTCACACCTTCGCGGCGCACGCCCAACATGTTGGCGATCAGTTCCTGGGTCATGATCAACTGGCTGCTTCCCAGGCGATCAAGTGACAGCAACAACCAGCGGCACAATTGCTGGTCAATTGAATGATGACGATTACAGACAGCCGTCTGGGCCATTTGCGTGATCAGCGCCTGGGTGTAGCGTAATAACAGCATGCGCATATCTGCATGGTTATTGAATTCATGGCGCAGCAGCTCCGAAGGCAGCGAAAACGCTGAACCAGCGCTTTGAACGATTGCCCGGCTGGGTGTACTTTCACCACCCATAAAAACGGCAATCCCGATCAGGCCTTCATTGCCGACTACCGAGATCTCGGCCGAGGCCCCGCTTTCCATCACATACAGCAATGAGACTATGGAGTCGGTAGGGAAATAAACGTGATGCAGAGCGTCACCGGATTCATATAGAACCTTACCGAGCGGCAGATCGACCGGCTTCATATACGGAAACAGGCGGCCCTGAGCATCGGCAGGCAATGCGTCCAGCAGTCTGTTTTGCAGCAGTGAGGGTGATGCTTGCGGTAAACTTTTCATGTGTGCCTGTAAGCAGGGCTGCAAAACAGGTGACCGACAGATTTCGGGCGCTACTCGCAGGCTGCCCAGTTATGCTAGCACACACTTTTGTTGAAGCCGTAATGCCTTACATGATCGACAATAGTTTTACAGCTCATCGTCCAGAGGCAGTAATGAAAACAGGTTGGCTTTGATTTTCTGCCAGCCGCTGCGCTCGGGTTCTGTCTGATGGTCGACCATCTGCCCATTTTCCAGGGTTCGCCAAATGATGTGTTGTTTGCCCGACGAATGTTCCGACTGCAGTCTGAGTTCGTATGCATTGGCTGCTTGGGCCATGGCTTCAAAGCGCCGTAACAGTTCGCGGGCCAATTCCGGACTGTCGATCAGCAAACCAATCTCGGTATTCAGGTGCATCGATCGCTGATCGAAATTCATTGAGCCGACAAAAATGCTGCTTCGATCGAATACGAACATCTTGGCATGCAATGAATAGGTTCCGTGGCGGGACATGGCCGCCGATTGTCCGCTGCCACGGGTGTTGCCCAGCATCGAACGGATTTCGTAAATCTCCACGCCATCTTCCAGCAGCGGCTGTCGATAACCCATGTATCCGGAATGAGCCAGCAACACGGCTGAAGACATCAGCGAGTTGGTCAGGATGCGTATCCGTACATCGCGGTCGCGTAATTCCCTGAACAGCAACAGACCTTCGTCACCGGGTATCAGGTAGGGCGTGATCATGAGCAACTCAGATTGCACCGCCTGGGTTGCATCAGCTACGGGCCGCAACATCAGCCTGCCCACCCTGCTACCCTCGACCACGCTTTTCTTGTCGGGGCTGTCGCTGATCAGGCGCGCCGGTGCCCAAACGATCGGCAGCTCCCCAGACAGCATGCCCTCCAGGGGCTGGCCGGAATCAACCCGGCTGGTAAAATCAAAGCCGTCTGCCTGCACTTTCGCGGGATCTTCGGCAGAGCTGATCCTGTGCTCTTGCAGGGCGCGGCGGGAGCTGTCACTTCTGGCCAGGGCTTCCAGCGGAATTGAAAATTCATGGTTCCAGTACTCGTCGAAGGACTTTGACATTTCCCGTACGATCGGGCCCATCGCAAACACATCATTGTCAGCATATTGCTCTTCGGCGCTGACCTGAAAATACTGGTCACCAATGTTCCGTCCGCCAATCAGGGCGACCGAGTTGTCGACCACCAGCAGTTTGTTGTGCATCCGGTAATTGAGTCGTGAGCGGTTGAAAGCGTATTCGGTGGCTTTCAGGACCATATTGTGCCCGCGATAACTGAAGGGATTGAAGAACCGGATTTCTATGGTCGGGTGTGCGGACAGTGGCTGGATATGCTCGTCGCCGGCAATCGCCTCACCGTCATCCAGCAGCAGGCGCACCCGGACTCCCCGATCTGCAGCTCGCAGCATGGCCTCGGTCAACAAGCGACCGGTATCATCCCCGCGGAGGATGAAGTACTGCAGGTCCAGGGTTTGTTCCGCAGCATTGATCATCTGCATGCGGGTCAGGAGCCCGTCAATGCCGAAAGATTGCAGGTAAAAGCCCGACCTTCCGTTGTTTTGATCACTGACTTCCGCGAGTCGGGCACCAAGCGCGGTTTGTTCCGAATGCACCAACGCCCTGGAATCAATTCTGGGGTAATCGTGCCCCGGAGGCAGTGTGGAACAGGCCTGCAGACCCATACAGATCGCTAATACGGTGCCGACCTTCATTCCGCCTCTCGGTCTCGGGTTCAGGGCTTGGGTGCGCATAGCCTGAAGTGAAAATTCATTCGCCCAGCAACTCACCTAAAGACTTGAATTCGTCGACGCGATCGCAGATCACTTTGATGACGACCAGGATGGGCACGCCCAGGAACAGACCCCAGAGACCCCACAACCATCCCCAGGCCAGTACGCCTGCAAAAACCGCCAGCGGGTTCATACGTGTGGTGCGGCTGGTCAGCCAGGGTGTCAGGACGTAGCCTTCGGCCATGTTGATCAGCAAAGACACGCCGCCGATCAGAAACGCCATCTCGAACGAACCAAATTGAGCGAAGCCCATCAACATCGCTGCTCCGCTGCACATGATGTTGCCGATATAGGGAATGAAGTTGAGTACAAAAGCCACCACGCCCCATACGGCTGCATGCTCGACGCCAATCCATGAGAACGCCAGCCAGGTGGTCAGGCCCACTATGGAACTGGTGAAGAACTGCACCAGCAGGTAGCGCTGAATCTGCACATCGATTTCATCCAGAGCCCTGAGCGTCTTTTTTTTCTCGGTATGCGTGGGTCCACCCAGATTTACCATCTTGCGCCGGAATTTGTCCCCAGCAGCCAATAAAAAGAAGGCGATAAAAAAAACGGCAGTGGCGCTGCCGACTGCAGCCGCCAGGCCCAGCGTGCCGGGTAGGACGTAGTCCTTGATGTTCACCTTGGGGTTCTCGATTTGCACCTTGGAAACACCTTTCTCCGGTTGCAGTGCACTGCTTCCATCGATGGCATCACGTTCAATTTCGCTGGCCGCTTTTTGTACCCTCTCTATGGTACCGGCCGGGCCTTTGGCAGTGTTCTGGTCCAATCCGCGACGAAGGTTTTGTACTACCACGGGCAAAGTCTCAATCAACGCTACCGCGTCGTCACTCAAGGTGTAGGCAGTTGTGCCGACACCCGTGATTATGCCCAGCAGTAACAGGGCAGCTGCCAGGGCGCGCGGAATGTGCAGACGCACCAATTGATCGACCAGCGGCGTCAACGCATAGCTGACCATCAGACCCATAACCAGTGGTATGAACACGGCACTGGCGAGTCGCAGCGCAGTCAGGCTGGCGAGTACAGCAAGCACCAGCAGCGAAGCGCTGCGTAAGCTGACCGGTGAGTGTAATGCCGTGCCTGGCTCTGCTGCGAGGGTGGGTGGGTGCGATGGATTGGACTCAGATGCGGCAGCCAGGTCGGCGTCGTCATCGAGTGCGGCGGCTGTTGTCTCTGTGGTCATTCAGGCGGGTATTTCATGCAGGTTCAGTGCAAGGCTGGGTCGAAGGGTTTGAGCAAGTGCAACAGCCCCAGACTTGCATTGACGGCATTGAGCAATGCCGCCACTGACCAGAATTTCAGGTGATGACTCTGTTCCAGGGTAATGCCGATGCCGACGGCTGCAAGCAACACGCCCGGAGTGATCAGCTGCCCGGTGACTTTTTGTCGGATACCCTCGACTTGCACCTGCAGTCTTTGACGTCGGCGGTCGAGCTGTGCTTCCAGCTCTGTGATCTGCCGCAGCAATGTCGGCTTCTGGCTCATACCACCTGTCCGATTCATGTTCCGTGCCCATCATGCAAAGTGGGTGTTGTGGGCTTCAGCGAGCGTAAGGTGGCAGGGAACCCCATGCGCAAAGACCAGTGGCGAATTCGCGTCGCCAGCAACAGGGCCAGTGCAGTGGTCAGCACGGTAACGGTCAGCAGGGCCAATGCCGGATCGAGCCCCAGGCGAACCAGGCTCAGGCCGAGGGCACCCATCAATCCGGCCCAGGCCGTGAACAGCAATGCGGCTATGCACACTGCCGTGGCAATCATGGCCATCAGGCTATGTGCGGCGAGCCGCAGCTCCAGAATTGCCAGCCGTAATTGGTCATGAACCAGTTCCCTGAATTCATGTTGCAGGGAGTACAGATCCTGCAGCGGACTGTTCATGCCGGCACCCAACTTGCGCCATTCAAGCAGCTTGTCATGGCAAACCTGATCAGGTCCGGAGAGTGGACTGTAAGGGTCAGCGTGAGGCTACCAGCCGGCTCAGCAGGTAACCAAAGGCCACGGCCATGCCGAGTGATGCCACCGGGTTTTCGTTGACAAATGCTCCGGCCCGCTCGGCGGCCCGCTTGCCGCCGACATTCAGCTGATCGCCCCTGGCACCGAGGACTTTTGCTGCCTGCGAGGCAACCTCTCCGGCGCGGTCAACGGCGACATGTGCCTTGGACACCAGGTGGTCAAGTGCAGGATGGGCTGCATCAGAGATCGAGCGGATGGAATCCTGGGCGGCGTCGGTTGCTTTCTTTACGCCATGTTCCATGGATCGTTGCATGTGGTCAGTGTTTGTAATCAAGGCTGCTGTGTTTTCCTTCATAAGGTTTTCTCCGGGATTTCTCCCCATTGAATGTGCGCACTTGAGCCAGGCTTGCGGCCATTGCACGACGGGACGAGTTGCAGGCTGCTGCAACGGTTGAGAGGAGTTTAGGCCCGCTGGTTGATGCGGTCGGTGCGTTGGAGCACACAGCTGTATCGCTGATTCCGGGTTTGGACTTGTGATCCTGATTAAATCCCAAGTGTTTGCGAGTGGCGGGACAATGCTAAGGAAGCTCTGATTAATTCGTCCCTGAATTATCAGAGCACGCCAAACAAAAAACGTGGTTTTTGTTTGGCTTCATTTTCAAAGATTTACAATCATTGAAAATGGCGGCACATCCTTATGTCGCGGAAACTCTGAATAAGTCAGAGTTTCCCTAAAAAAAAGCCCCGCATGCGGGGCTTTTTCACTTTTTCTTATTGTCTGTGCAATCGTTCTTGTTATTGATGGGTTAAGCGGTTTGGAACTCCCGCCAGTGTCTGGTGCCCAGAAGAGGACT
>JANOGQ010000117.1:0-4796 GCA_031406105.1 Lysobacterales bacterium
GCCGGTGTAGCTGGCCATTGATGCGTCAACGATGACCTGCCCATACACCGTGTTATTGCCATTAACATCCAGTTCTGCGCCTGGAACCTCCGTATCACTGATGTACAGAATTCCGTAGAAATTGGCACCTCCATTCAAGCGGGTTGTTGCAGCGGCGGATACCACCAATACCGGGGTCTGGGGTGAACCCACCTGTGTGTTGCTGTTGATGCGGCACTCCGATCCACTGATCCAGTAAATTCCGGTTGAATTGGGGCCCAATGAATCACAGTCGCTCAGCACCTTGGCGTAGCCCTTGACGATCTCGTAGCTGGTTTTGGGTACGCCAAAGTAGAAATCAAACAGGTCGCAGGGGAAGCTGGGATCAGCGACCAGGTCAATACCCAGGATGTTGTCGCTACCGTGGGTGTAGCTGATGGATTCGTCACTGCTGCAACTACAGGTACCGCTACAGGTATAGTCTTCCGGCAAGGCATCTTCACCGTACCATTCCTGCATTTCGCAGGTCGCCCAGGAGCCACTGCTGGGGTCGACAACCGATCCGCTCGAGCAAGTGTTATTGGCATTCATCCACACGGACACCGGCACCCCCACACCGCCGGAATTCGGATTCGGTACCACTTCGGCAGTACCGGAGGGTGGGAACGTACTCTTGGTGGTCAGCGGTACTGAGGGGGCCTGGCCTCCGGCAACCGCGCCAAAATTGGAAACCTGTTCACGGACCAGCGCTTCGGCATTGCAGTCGGCACCATTGCAATCTGCGCGGCCTCTGGACAGCAGCGTAATCACAAAGTGCGAGCCATCGACAAAAGCAGCAGCAGAAGGATCAGCTGTGTTGGTGCTGCAACCCTGAACCGGAGGGTTTGCGTCAAAGTCGACATCCAACAGACACAACAAGGCCTGTACTTCTACCGTTTCGCTGGTGCCTGGCATCAAATTATTGGTAGTCACTGGCACTGCCAGGGATCCACCGTGTGAATAGAAGTAAAGCTGTGACCGAAGTGCCGGTTCAGTTTCACCAAAACAAGGATGCGTGCCGGTAGCCCCTGCAGTTGTCAGATTGCCGATACCCGCACCGCTGCAGGGCAGCCAGCGGGTGGCCCCGTTCACTGCAGAAAGCCAGCCATCGCTGCCGTCGGGTAACAGATCCTCAACTGCGGAAGCAGCGATAATGGAATTAGCCCGAAAATATTCCTTGGCGTGATGAATGCCCGACTCTGCAGTATGGAAAGCCAACTTCTGGCGCATGTCATTGGCCGAGTTGCGCTGGTCAAATACTCCCACCCGCATGGCGAAGAAAATCATGAGGGTCAGCATCAGCAGGATCAGAACACCTGTAAAGGTGGTGATGAAACCCCGTTGCTGCCTGGTCCCTGCGGAAGTGTGTTGGATTAAATAATTGAGTGTATTCATGAGTATGCTTCGTCTCACAGTCCTGCTACGGTTTGATCGAGGAAATCGTTGCGTATGCTGATCACATCTTCCATACGGCGAGTGACGTTCGGCGCTGCGACTAACTGGGCATCAACCCGGAATCGAATTTTGCGCACACGTTGGGAAATGGTATTTCCCGCCCCGTCATCGGTAATCACCTGAATGTAGGAAAGAGCATCATCTACGTTGAAATCGGTGATATTCATAGTGGCTGGATTGGTAACTACAACCCAGCTACCGCCAGCTTCAGCATCGCAATCGGCTTCGCTGTCGCCATCGCCGGTCCACATTTCCAGGGCGCCGACATCGCCATCCATGCTCAGGCGGAAGCCGCCGGCAGCATCATCTGTGGAGTCTCCGTCGTGGCCGCGATCCAATTGGAAAGTGAAGCAGTTTTCATCGTCATTGATAACGATGTCAGCTGCCATAACAACGGTGCCATCACTGAAGCAATCTTCGTTGGCATAGCAGCGAAAGGCGCCGGCGTTGTAGCTGGCCCGGCGCACATCGCGAGTCAGCATTTGCATGGTCGAGCGCAGATCATCACTGAGCTTGGTCATGCTGACGATGCGAGAGGTATTTCCCAAAGAGTTGGCCATCAATGCCACCATGGCAGCAGTGACCACCAGGCTGATACTCAGGGAAACCACGGACTCCAAAAGGCTGAAGCCACCCTGGTAACGCAGCTCACGCGGGCTGATTCGATTGGATAATTGCGTAAGGTTTTTCATCGTCTGGCTCCTAGGATTCGTCTTGTGGGGCTGCGCATATGCCGTAGCCTGGAACCTTATGGTCTTCATTGCTTGAGCAAATGAATGCATTACCCGCCTGATTCATGACCAGGGTCAGCGCATAGGATTCGCTGTCCGAACTCATTACTACAGTCAGGTCATCTACAAAGTCATCGAAGACTCCGCGCACGGGGTCAAATGTGTAATCGTCATCGCCACTGAGTGATTTCAGCAAGTCACGGCTTCCGACGTTAAGATTGGAGATCACGCTGGGTACTGCGTTAATAGCGCAATAATCGGTTTCTGCGGCAACGGTTTCGGTGCAATCGCAGGCAACTTCCCCCAGAGTGGTGCCGAAGCACCAATCGTTGTCGGCCGTTCGTGACCAGGAAATCGTCACGAAATCATTCTGACGCGTGGCTTCCAGCTGGGCTGAATTGACGAAAGCCATGATCTGCTCAGCTCCGTGTGTGAGCTGCCTTTTTTCGATCATGTCGCGATAAGATGGCAAAGACAATGCGGCTGCGATTGCGAGCAGCAGCAGTGAGATCATCAACTCTATGATGGTGAAGCCAGCGATTCGAGAACCGAAGACTGGTTGAGCTTGCCGTTTAGCGGCGTGAGAAATCCTTTTCTGCATGACCCAATATCCCTTGAAGTCAGACTCATCCGTGAGTGGCCTCATTGTATGTGCAAATGCAGTTCTTAGTAATTGCCTGAGCTTCCGCTCAGCCATTGAAAATATGCCACTCATCAGAATGGCAGCCGCCAGGTGGCGGTTTCCTGATCCGGTATTGGGCAAGTTGATGGTGATTTAAGTAATAACTGGTATAAAGTATTGCAGCGGCTTTGATTGCCAGCTGATGAATGACAAACACGGGGTCAACTACCGGGCCAATCACTGGCCCAACCACTGAATCAGGAAGAATCAGGTGCGACTATGAACAGCAGGAACGAAAAGAGGGCAAAGGGATTTACCATCATCGAGTTGATGTTTGTGCTGGTTATAGTCAGCATACTTCTGGCTTTGGCGTATCCCTCTTATGTGGATTATGCGCGCAAAGCAAGAAGGGGCGAGGCACAGCAGCTGTTGATGAATTGGTCTGTCAACCAGGAAATCTTTCGCTCTAATAACCCGGAGTATGCGACAGACACCCAACTGCCCCCACCGACTCATGATCATTATGAGTTTACGATGCCGGCGCGGTCGGCCACCGCATTTACTTTGCAAGCAGAGGCGCAAGGTGATCAGGCCAATGACAAGGCCAAGGACGCCACCGCCTGCGGTACCCTGAACCTCAATAGTGCAGGCCTCAAGTACAGCGGGGGCGATACTGCGGTAACCATTTGTTGGGAGTAAGCAAGGCTTTGACTATCGGGGGTTCTGGTTAACCTGCTTTTGTATTTTGTCCCAATCGGGCCTTTCGATAAATCTCTGATTGGGCCGGCCATTGCTGCCAGAGCCTGTTTTGGGTTATTCTTCGGCCACTGAATTATCGATCGGTAAGAACGGCAGGACGTTCGGCCGGGTTGATGCACACTAGAAGATCAGGGGATTACTCTGCATGCCAGCCTAAGGGGGCAGGTTGAGTGAACCGGTACATGGAAAGGTACCATCAACCAAAAAGGACTGCATTCACTTTGCAATCACCCCGCGCTTGAAGGCTGCACTGAAGGCCGCACTGAAGGCGGCAATTAGCATCTGATTGCAAAAGGGGATAGACCAGTTGATCAGTTCAATCACTTCAAAGACACGTGGTATCACTGCCGTAGAAATCCTTATTGTCCTGGGAATGCTGGCGGTGATCATGACTTTTTTTGCTAATTCATTTAGCCGCGCCACCAACAGGGCTGATTTACTGGTTGCGGTTGAGGGCGTAAATTTTTCTGTGCAAAGCGCCAGGAGCATGGCCCGGGAACTTGAAACGGAAGTGCTCATGCATTTGAACACATCGTCAACGGGTGAAAATCACTCTATAGAGTTTTCGTATCCTAATCGCAATCAATCGCTGGGCAGCGGAAATCTTCTGCAGGAATTTGTGTTGCCGGCGGATATCAGGTTGATGACGGATGAATCGGTGATTCATTTCGATGCCAGGGGTTTGGTTGAAAAACCGACTCGCTTGCTGTTGATTTCGCAAACTGAAGAATCAACACAGGAAACCGTTTTGGTGCGCTAGATTGCCCAATTTTGTCACATGCCGGCTGTTTGTGGCATTGTCAGCAATGCGATGGGCACTGAGTGAAATTTTTAGTGCATTGAATTAACTGCAAAATTTTTCGTTTTTGTTCTATGGCATAAAAAATGCTTATGCCTGCTTAGCTTTAAAGGGAATTTCACAGTAACAAAGGGAGATGTGTCATGCGCAAGTTAGGCTTTTATCTGGTTTCAATGTTTTTGATCGCACTTTTTTCCAGCTCTGTATATGCCGCCAAGAATGAACTTTGTGAGCCTCTGAAGGCGAGTGGTGTCACTAAGGGGCTTTATGGCCTGTGCACTGCCTACCATGCATCAGGTTCCAGCAGCCAGGTGCTTCTGGATAATTACAACAAAAAGAAATCTCCTTCCGATCCTGTCATGCCAGGAACGGAGGAGGAGCCAGAAACGCTGAAGTGTCCTTGCTGGAACCG
>JANOGQ010000571.1:0-6337 GCA_031406105.1 Lysobacterales bacterium
TTTTGCGGATGCAGGCTTTCGTAGTGCGTGCATCGAGCCCAGAAATCCAGGATACGCTCATCACTGTTCAAAGCCGTTTGCACACGCCTGCCTGCGTCTTCGCAGAACATCAGGTTACGACCGTTCAACAAGGCAAAAGCCTGCTCGTCTTCACGTTTGACCGTTGCCTGTACCGGGGTTTTCAGGGCTGCCTCGATTTCATCGATCAATTCGACGATGGGAAACATTTCAAAGCTGGGTGTCAGGCGCACCCGTAGTTCGGCTGCACTGCGCTGGCTGTGTGGGGTTGCCACAATGCCTTCTTCGCTGCCCAGCCACTGCAAGACCTGATCACGGCTGAGCTCTTTGGTTTTGGCAAAATCTGTGCGGAATTTATCCTGGATCAATTGCCTTGCCAACGCTGCGGAGCAGGGGCAAGTACTGGAGTAAAGCACTTCCAGGCCCATTTCCAGGCTGAATTCATTACCTTCGAGTATGCCTATCATGGAAACCGGGTAACGGCGCCAGCCATGGTTGTCGCTTTCCAGCGCTGGCCTGCGGGTGATGTAATCAAAATCGACGCGAATCAGTGCGCGATCGCTCAGCCCCTGGTGTGAATCAAGAAAAGACCGCAACAATTGACGCAGGGTGCAGGGATTGAGCGGGCGTTGTTCAAACGCCTGGTCCAGGTGCAGGTACAAGCGCGACATGTGAATGCCGCGCACTTGCGGGTCATTAAGATTCACGTAGGCCGTCACCAGTGCGGTTGATTGGATCAAACCACCCTTATCATCCTCAATACGCACCGGCATTTCGATTTCATTCATGCCCACCCAGGCCAATTCGCCCACTACATCGGCTTTCGCCTCGTTGGCGATATCAGGCATGTCACGCAGGACGCTATCAGCTGGTCTCATAAAATTCTCCGATTGCCCTTACTCTGATGGGTTCAAGTCTAACCACATCAAGCCTTTAAAAGCAGCACAGGGTGAATTATCCGTCAAACACGGGCACAGGCCAAGACAATTACACTTGATAATTACACCTGGCTAATCATCTGACCACAGTAGCCAGCAAAAAAAACGGCCCGGCAAATGCTTGCTACGAGCCGAATTTTTTCTTGTCTTTGTATACGATCGATGGTCGGGGCGGGGAGATTCGAACTCCCGACCCCCACAACCCCATTGTGGTGCGCTACCAGGCTGCGCTACGCCCCGACTGATGACCGGAAAAAATCTGAACCAGGCCAGCGGCCTGATCAAGGAGGCGGCATAGTATCAAAACAAAGACCTGCCGGAAAGCCAAAGAAAGAAAACTTAAGGCAACTCTGATTTATTCAGAGTTGCCGCGGTACAAGGATCTACCGCCATTTTCGATGATTGTAAATCATTGAAAATGAGGCAAAACAAAAATCACATTTTTTGCTTTGCGTGCTCTGATGCTTCAGGGACGAATTAATCAGAGCTTCCTTAAGAAAGAAAACTAGCGCTTGAGCACATGCAGTACTGCTTCAAGCTCCATACGCACCTGGCGAATGATCTGCTGACTGCGGCTCACATCATCGCGGGCTTCATCACCCTCCAGCATCTGACGTGCACCACCAATGGTATAACCCTGTTCGTAAAGCAGGCTTCGAATCTGGCGAATCATCATGACATCACCGCGCTGATAATAGCGACGGTTGCCACGCCGCTTGACCGGCTTGAGTTGCTCGAATTCCTGTTCCCAATAGCGGAGCACGTGCGGCTTGACGCCACACAAATCACTGACTTCGCCTATCGTGAAATAACGTTTCGCCGGAATCGGCGGAAGATCACGGTCAATTCCCGGATCCAACATAGGCTTCTACCCTTGCTCGTAGTTTTTGTCCTGGACGGAATGTCACCACGCGACGTGCCGAGATTGGTATCTCTTCGCCGGTTTTTGGATTCCTGCCAGGACGTTGATTCTTTTCACGCAACTGAAAATTGCCAAAGCCCGAAAGCTTGACGCTTTCACCCCTTTCCAGTGCATCCCTGATGGCCTCGAAGAACGTATCGACGAATTCCTTGGCCTCCCTTTTATTCAAACCGACTTCTTCAAACAACTGGTCGGCGATTTCTGCTTTGGTGAGCGACATAGTTAACCTCTTAATTCCGCACTCAGCCTACTTTCCAGATTGCTGATAACCTGCTGGATTAGCGAATCTGCAACATCGTCGGTAAGAGTGCTAGAAACTTTCTGCAAAATCAAGCCAATTGCCAGACTTTTATAGCCTTTTTTCAGCTTCGTATCATGGTAAACGTCAAAAACGACCAAATTCTGTAATAATTCTCCAGCGGATGCCAGTATGCAGGATCGCACCTCGGCATAAGTGGTCTGTTCTGGCAGCCAGATGGCTATATCACGGCGTATGGATGGGAAACGGGAGTACGGTTGGGCCACCTGAACTGCACGTTGCTGCATGGGCTGCAGATCCAGTTCAAAAGCAAAAACTTCGCAGTTGATATCCAGCCGCTGCAGAACCTGCGGATGTACAGCCCCACACCAGCCTAAACATTGATCATCCAGAAATACCGATGCACTGGCACCCGGATGTGCCCATGGCGCATGCAGCCTGTCAAAACGAATTTCCCCGCAGCCCCGCAAGGCCAGCAGTCGTTCAACATCACCTTTGATGTCGAAGTAGTCTGTTGGCCTGGAGCTGGCTGCCCACTGTTCGGGCAGAGCCGGGCCACAAACCACGGCTGCAATGCGTGGTATTTCGAGCAGTGATTCGCCTCGCAGGAAGGCCAGGCCAGTTTCAAACAGACGCACCCGCTGATGCTGGCGCCGCAAATTGCGATTCAATGCAGCCAATAAACCCGGCAGCAAAGTGGTGCGTAGCACCCCCAGGTCGCTGGATAAGGGATTGGCCAATGGCAAGGCATCCTCGGCCTGGAAAACGGCTTCCAGCTGCTTGCTGTCTACAAAACTGTAATTGATGGCTTCCTGGTAAGCCGCGGCACACAGCGATTCGCGGATTTGTGACAGGCTGACTTCATAAAGTGCAGCCGAGCCGACTTGTACTTCGCCGCTGGGCATGCGCAGTGGAATATTGTCGTAACCAAAAATACGCGCAACTTCCTCAATCAAGTCTTCTTCAATGGCAATATCGACTCGCGCCGAAGGTGCGACCACTAGCCAGGCCTGCTCTGCCGCATGGTACTCAAGCTGCATGCCCAGTCGTGTGAGTATCTGTTCAACCTGCTGTTGCTGGAATTCGTGGCCCACCAATTTGTTCAGGCGTTGCAGGCGCAATTTAACAGTTGCCGCCGCAGGCAAATATTCAGCGAATTCTGCAAGCAACACAGGGCCCGCCTGGCCACCACAGGTGTCCAGTATCAGCTGGGTTGCACGCTCCACCGCTCGGGCCTGGCCCTCTGCATCCACCCCGCGTTCGAAGCGGTGAGAGGCATCGGTATGCAGGCCATAGTCACGTGCTTTGCCCATGATGACGGCAGGGTTGAACCAGGCACTTTCCAACAGGATGTTGCAAGTTTCGCCGCTGACTGCAGTCGCCTCACCACCCATGATGCCAGCCAGGGCCACCGGACCGCTGGCATCGCAAATGGCCAGCACATCTTCTCCAAGGTCCACTTCTGTTCCATCAAGCAGCAGCAACTTTTCGCCCGCAGCGCCGCGGCGGACGATGATTTCAGCATCCAGCTTATCCCGATCGAAGGCATGCATGGGTTGACCCAGTTCGAGCATGACAAAATTGCTCACATCTACAATGGGACTGATGCTGCGGATACCGCTGCGGCGCAGGGCTTCCTGCATCCACAATGGCGTTCGCGCTGTCGCGCTGACATTTTCGATCACCCGCCCAACATAACGCGGGCAGGCAGCAATGTCTTCGAGCCGAATCGGAAAACGGCTGTCGCTGGTCGCTGCTACCGGCGGGATTTCACGATCGATGAATTCGCTGCCGCAACTGGCTGAAACGTCCCTGGCCAGCCCACGGATGCTCAGGCAATCTGCCCGGTTTGGGGTGAGGTCGATCTCGATGCTGTGGTCATCCAGCGCCAGCCAGTCGCGGAAATTTACACCCGGTTCGGCATCAGCAGGTAATTCCATCAAGCCTGAATGGTCGTCCGACATTCCGAGTTCGCGGGCCGAACAGAGCATGCCGTTCGACTCGACTCCGCGCAGTCTGGCCTTTTTTATCTGAAAATCGGCACCCAAACGTGCACCCACACGTGCCAGGGGCACTTTAATCCCGGCCCGGGCATTCGGAGCGCCACAAACGATTTGCAGACGTTCAACCCCACCATCATTGACCGTGCACAGCGACAGCTTGTCAGCGTCGGGATGTGTCACACAGGATTCAATTTCGGCCACGACGATGCCATCAAAATCAGCGGCCACCGGGCTCAGCTTTTCTACTTCCAGGCCGCTGGCAGTCAGGCGTTCCGCCAACTGCGCTGCGCTGAGCTCCAGCTTGACCCATTGTTTCAACCAATTGACACTGAATTTCATCACAGGAATCCGATCAAGCTGTTAAGTATATTCATGCAGATCAATGAAATTGCTGCAAAAACTGCAAATCATTTTCAAAGAACTGGCGCAGGTCGGTAACGCCGTAGCGCAGCATTGCCAGGCGTTCCACACCCATGCCAAAGGCATAACCGGTGTAGCGTTCAGGATCTACATTGCAGGCGCGAAGTACATTGGGATGCACCATGCCGCAACCGAGAATCTCCAGCCAGCCCGGTTCTGAACCGTCGCCTTTACTCCAGGCGATATCCACCTCGGCTGAAGGCTCGGTAAAAGGAAAATAGGAGGGACGAAAACGCATCTCCAGCGAACGTCCAAAAAAAGCATTGATGAAGGTCTGCAGTATGCCTTTCAGATCAGCCATGCTGACATCATCGCCAATCAGCAGACCTTCCACCTGGTGAAACATGGGCGTGTGAGTCTGGTCAGAATCACTGCGATAGACCTTGCCCGGCGCGATAATGCGATAAGGTGGATCCTGCTTTTCCATCACCCGTATCTGCACCGGCGAGGTGTGCGTACGCAACAGCGTGCCATTGGCAAAATAGAAAGTATCGTGCATGGCGCGAGCCGGATGATGCGGCGGAAAATTCAGGGCTTCGAAGTTATAGTAATCGTCTTCCACTTCCGGGCCGGTGGCCACATCGAAGCCCAGACGGGAAAAGATATCAGTGGCTCGCTGCATGGCCAGCGTTACCGGATGTATGCCGCCGCGCTGATCGCCACGGCCCGGCAGGGTGATATCCACTGCCTGATCCTGCAGGCGCCGTTCCAGCGCAGCCGCTTCCAGGGTTGCTTTCCTTTCCAGCAACTGCTCGTTCAGCCGGTCACGCACCTGATTGACCACCTGGCCAAACTGTTTGCGTTGTTCCGGCTCAAGGTCGCCCAGTGCCTTCAGCTGCGCCGTGATTTCACCCTTCTTCCCCAGATAACGCACACGCAAATCGTCTAGCGTCTTCAAATCAGCGCTGGCGGCGATTTCAGTTGCTGCCCGGGTTTCTATTGCCTGAATATCATCCACTCAATCAAATCCAGTCATGTCAGTAGGGCTCGGTTTTGAATAACAAAAATCTTGCAAAAGCCAGCCAAAAAAAAAGGAAAGGACCCAAGCCCTTCCCTTTCGTTATCCTGCATCGCCCCACCGTCAGGAAGGGCTGCTGCGTCCGGTGTTAACCGGTCGCAGGCTGAAATCAACCCAGGCTGGCCTTGGCTTTTTCTGCCAGTACACCAAATGCTGCCAAGTCATGCACAGCCAGATCGGCCAGCACCTTGCGATCGACCTCGACTTCGGCCTTGTTCAAGCCATCAATAAGCCGGCTGTAAGACAAACCATACTGCCTGGCAGCTGCATTGATGCGAACGATCCACAAGCTGCGGAACTGACGCTTCCGCTGGCGACGATCGCGGTATGCATATTGACCGGCTTTGATAACCGCCTGCTTGGCGACGCGATAAATCTTGCGCCGCATTCCATAATAGCCCTTGGCTTCGTCAAGAACCTTCTTGTGACGAGCGCGAGCCGTTACACCTCGTTTTACTCTGGCCATTTTCCTGTGCTCCTGTTATGCGTACGGCAGCATGCGCTTGATGGACTTGACATCGGATGCATCGACCATGTCGGTGCCCCGCAACCCACGCTTACGCTTCTGGTCTTTTTTGGTCAGGATATGGCTATGAAAGGCGTGGCCACGTTTGAATCCGCCTGAAGCAGTTTTCTTGAAACGTTTGGCCGCGCCCCGATTGGTTTTCATCTTGGGCATGGAAAACTCCTTTCTGCTCCTTTTCGGAGCTGTTTATGTCACGTCGCTCAAGCGGTCATGGTGCATGAAATTGCGCAAAT
>JANOGQ010000581.1:0-1574 GCA_031406105.1 Lysobacterales bacterium
GGGCAGGATCACCAGCATGCACAAATAGGCCAATTGCAGCCAGGCTGGGGCCGTGCGCAGGTAGTTCCAGACGGATAGAGCTGTGTCAGTGGCCAATAAAAATACAAAAACCACCAGCAGAGCAGCCAGCAGGATAATGATGGATACGAGCAGCCTGAGGGGCATGATGGCGATAGGGACTCCGATTAAATCCGGCTTCATTGTAGTGTCAGTACCGGCAATTAGCAGCAATTTCGGGACCGGACACCCTCGGCACAGGACACTTTCAGGGCAGTACACCGGCGGCCATTGCATGGGACAAAAGCTGCGAGTACATTGGGGACTCTGAATGATTCATCAACAACTGGTTCCGATCTTTCAGAATTTCCTCGGGCACCGCGCGCCCCGTAAGTCCCACCAGGTGGCCTTCCTGGCAGCAGTCATTGGCGCGGTGTATGGGGGTTTATGCAGATTCTGAGGGGCAAGGCAGGCAGGCAATCCTGCTACAAAGCGATTTATTCAGCAGGTTTTCGGGCTAACAAGCCACCAATCTCAAGAGCAGGCGCCGGCTCGGTGAATGCTGTCGATCTGTACCAGTTGCGACACGAACTACGTACGCCATTGACTGGCATGCTGGGTCTGGCGGAGTTGCTGGCGGCTGACGACCTGCCCGGCCATGCACCGATCTGGCTGGCGACTTTGCAAGCCTGTGGCCAGCAGCTGGCCAGCCTGATTGACCGTAGCTTGCAAGCGGCTATTCAGCCCGTGGAGTTGAATCAGGCCAAAGGAACCGGCATCGACGGAGGCGCATTGCTGGAGCAGCTGATCTGCTCACATTGGCCCTCTGCGTTGGCCGGTGATACCGGCTTGCACTTGCTGATCCAGCCGCAAGCCCGTACTTGCTGGCAAGTGGATCCAGTACCCTTGCGCCAGGCATTGGATAACCTGCTGGCCAACGCCATACGTTTCAGCCCTGCAGGTTATGTACTGCTGGAGGCCTGCGTCCTGTCAGCAGCAACCGCAGATTCAAACACGCTTCAGTTGGTTGTCGAAAATAGCGGACCTGGCAATGTCCAGGCTGTCGACCACCAACGGGCTGGCGCACTGCAGATCGCCGATGGTAATTCTGCCGCCAACGCAGCAGGCGGCATCGAATTTGCTGATCGCAGCTACCGCATGTTCAATCGTGGACAGGGCTTGCCAGTGGTTGAGCAGGTTTGTCATGCCTTGCAGTGCCAACTGCAGCGAACCTTCACAGCCTTCGGAGGTGCCCGGTTTGTGCTGCAATTGCCGGCTGCCATCCTTCGTCACCAAAGGCCGATCAAACCTTTTGGCCCGGATCTGCTTCGCAAATTGCATTGCCTGCTGTTTCTGGAAGAGCCCTTGATGCGGCTTGTCGCTGCTTTGCTGACAGGTTTGGAAATCTCCTGGGAGCCTGTCGACAGGCTGGAGGAAGCCGATTTTCAGGCCCTCCCGCAAAACCAGCTGCTGATCGGCAATCGCTCGCGCTTGCCGGTGCTTGTGCCGCCCTTGGAGAAAGAATTCAAACCCCGCACGGTTTATCTCGTGGCCAAACTGAAACAGGCCAGCGAGTC
>JANOGQ010000119.1:0-7282 GCA_031406105.1 Lysobacterales bacterium
GAAATCGCCGGTGTAGGGCATGAAGGTGTGGTAGGTATCGCGCTGTTCATGGGTGGAGATACCACGCCCAGCTCGGCAGTGGTGCTGACGGCGGGGCACGCCTGGCGTCTCGATCGCCATGTTTTCGAGGCAGCCTTCAAACGTCCCGGCGCCCTGCAGGGCCTGCTGCTGCGCTACGCGCAGGCACTGATGACGCAGGTGTCGCAGACAGCCGCCTGCAACCGCCACCATTCGGTGGAACAACAACTGAGCCGTTGGCTGTTGCTGTCGCTCGACCGCGCGCCGGGACGGGACCTGGTCATGACCCAGGAGCTGGTGGCCAGCATGCTAGGCGTACGTCGTGAAAGCGTCACTGAGGCAGCTGGAAAATTGCAGCAGTTCGGTTTCATCCGCTACCGGCGCGGCCACATCACCGTGACCGATCGGCACGGCCTGGAAACACGCGCCTGCGAATGCTACGGGGTGGTGAAGAAGGAGCTCGTCCGGCTGATGGCCGACTCGCCCACACGAGACAGGGCATCATGAGGGTGCGTTTTTGGGGCACGCGGGGATCGATTGCCACACCGGGACCGGGCACCAACCATTTCGGCGGTAATACTTCCTGCGTCGAAGTGCTTACTGACGATGGCACTCGTTTAATCCTGGATTGCGGCACTGGTGCACACCGGTTGGGTGCGGCCTTGATGGCCGAAGGCAAGAAGGATTTTCACACCAACATCTTGTTGGGGCATACCCACTGGGATCACATTCAAGGGTTTCCGTTTTTCACCCCGGCTTTTGTCAAAGGCAACTCGGCGGCAATCTACGCCCCCGAGGGCAGCAGCGGTTCGCTGCATCACGTGCTGGCCGGGCAGATGGAATTCACCTACTTCCCCATCGAGCTGGACCAGTTGCCGGCCGCCATCACCTACCATGACCTGACCGAAGGGATTTACTCGATCAGCGGCGTGCGTGTGGCCACACAATTCCTGAATCATCCGGCTATGACCCTGGGTTACCGGATCGAAGCCGATGGCGCGGCAGTGGTGTACCTGGTGGATCACGAGCCGTTTTCTGATGAGCTCTGGCGCGCCGGTGCCGAGCGCGGCAAGATTGAATCCATCCTGCATGATGGGGACCGCCGACATGCGGAATTCATGGCCGACGCGGATCTCGTCATTCATGATGCGCAGTACACGCCTGAAGAATATCTTTCCAAGAAAACCTGGGGTCACAGCAGCTTCGACTATGTGGTGCAGATCGCTGCAGCGGCGGACGTAAAGCGGCTCGCGCTGACCCACCACGATCCAGCGCACGACGACACCTTCGTTGCGGACATCGAACAGCAGGCCCGATCGCTGGCCTTGCAGTGCGGCACCGGAATGAAGGTGTTTTGCGCCTATGAAGGTTGTGAGCTTGTGCTCGAGACCCACTCCGGCCTGAAGCCCTACATCACAGATATTCCCCACCAGTCCTCGCTCGCGCATCGCCGGTTTCACATCCTGGTCGTGGATGACCAGCCGGTAATGCTTAAACTGCTCGTTAGTGCGCTGGGCGAGTACTATACCGTCGACACAGCGAACAGCGGCAAGGTGGCGCTAGAGATGATCGCCCGGCGCATTCCCGACCTGGTCATCCTCGATTACAAAATGGCCGACATGAATGGCCTGGAGGTCATGAAGTCACTGCGCGAAAGATCAGAGACGCAGGCCCTGCCGGTACTGATGCTGACCGGCAAGACGGATCAAGCCAGTACCCGTGCCGGCTTTGAAGCAGGTGTGACGGACTATGTGACCAAGCCGTTTTCCATTCCCCAACTGACCGCCCGCGTTCGTGCCTGCCTCACCCGGACGCAACTGCCGGAATAACCGGAAAAGGCCCGATGATGAGCGTCTTCAATCCTGTCTTGATTTTATTCCGGTAAAACAGACGAAAGAGTGCCAGCTCGACTGGTCTCAAGGCTCTGCAGAATCAGCCACCGTACTTAAGCCTACTTCCTGGCTGCCTTCTTCGCATTCTTGGCGGCTTTCTTCTCTTTCATGGTCAAGGCAGGCTTTTTCTTGGCCTCCTTCTTGGTCTTCATTTCTTTGCTCATGATTGAATCTCCTTTGCAGATGAGGATAGAGCACCAGGTCGATACTTTATTGCAGTGACACTGACCTGATTGCAGGGCCAAGCATACTTCTGAAACCCGGTGTTTGTCAGCAACCCTGGCGTGAAAAAGCCTGTTGCCCTGGCACCCCCCGCTCAGGCAAAAGGATACTGACGGATGATATTCTCATTGCGTTCCGGGCCGGTTGATATGATGTGCGCCGGAGCACCCACCAGCCGCTCTATGGCTTCAATGTAGAATCGTGCTGTTTGCGGCAGCTGTTCCATCTTCGTGCTGCCGGCAGTCGGCTGCTGCCAACCTGCATACGTTTCGTAGACGGGCTCAATATCCTGCCAGCGGTCTGAATCGATGGGAATTGAATCCAGCAGTTCGCCATCCAGCTGGTATGCCGTGCAGATTTTCAGCTCGGGCAAGCCATCCAGCACATCCAGCTTGGTGACACACAGGCCGCTAACGCCGTTGAGCTCTATCATGCGCCGCAAGGCCACCGCATCCAGCCAGCCGCAGCGTCGGGCGCGGCCGGTGGTAGCGCCAAACTCTGCGCCGCGTTGGCTCATGTGCTTGCCATTCTCGTCGAATAATTCGGTGGGGAAAGGACCACCACCCACTCGCGTGGTATAGGCCTTGGTAATGCCCAGAATGTAATCAATGGCATTGGGGCCTACGCCGGCTCCGGTGCAGACACCACCGACGGTAGTATTGGATGAGGTAACGTAGGGATAGGTGCCGTGATCAATATCGAGCAAGCTGCCTTGAGCACCCTCAAACATGATGCGCTTGCCTTGCTGTCTGAGCTCATACACCCGGCGACTGACATCGATGACGGCATTTCTGAAGTACTCGCCCAGCTCTGTGGCTTCCGCCACTACCTGCTGCAAATCCAGAGGTTTCACACTGAAGCGCTGTTGCAATACGAAGTTATGGAAATCCAGCACCGGCTCGATCTTCTCTGCCAGGCCTGCAGGCTTGAGCAGGTCGGAAGTGCGCAGGCCGCGCCTTGCGACTTTGTCTTCATAGGCCGGGCCAATACCCCGGCCAGTGGTGCCTATGGCCTTGTCACCGCGCGCCTGTTCCCGAGCCCGGTCCAGTAATTCATGGTAAGGCATGATGATGGCGCAGGCTGGCGAAATCCGGATGCGCGATTTTACATCAAAGCCGCGCTGTTCCAGGGCTCCAATCTCCTTCCTTAATGCCTGCATGGATAAAACCACACCATTGCCAATCAGACATTCAACATCGGGCTGCAATATACCGGCCGGGATCAGATGCAATACCGTTTTTACCCCGGCAATTACCAGCGTATGACCGGCATTGTGCCCGCCCTGGAAACGCACTACCGCATCGGCATCCTGGCTGAGCAGATCAACAATCTTGCCCTTGCCTTCATCACCCCATTGGGTGCCCAGTACCACTACGCTCTTATTCATGATTTGATCTCGCAGCCGTCAAATACCTGCCGCGGCTTGAGTTTGAAGTACAGCGGCGACCCATCAGTGCAGGAATTGCAGCAATAAAGCGCCCGCCAGCATGCTGACGATTCCGGCAATCCGAATCGTCTTTGGATTCATACGGATGATTTCAGCCAGGTATTTCTGCCAGGCTGCAGGTGCAAGGCCTGGCATCAATCCTTCGATGATCAGCAACAAGGCAAAGGCTGCCAGCAAATCCTGCATCATAAGCCTACAACCGTTCCAGCCCTGTTATTGAGGCGCTTCGGAACTGAAATAGTTGAAAAACTGCGACTGCTTGTCCAACACCATGACATCCCGATCACCACCAAATGCCTTACCGTAAGCCTCAAGGCTGCGATAAAAAGCGTAAAACTCCGGATCTGCGCCAAAGGCCAAAGAGTAAATTCCGGTGGCTCTCGCATCGCCTTCACCGCGCATGGTTTGGCCATCGCGCTGCGCCTCGGCTAACAACACCTGCACTTCCCGATCGGCATTGGCGCGAATGGTTTCGGCTTCTTCACGGCCCTGGAAACGTAACAGGTTGGCTTCTTTCTGACGATCCGTGGCCATGCGCTGGAATACCGATTCACGCACGTCTTCAGGCAATTCAATCGACTTGATGCGGACATCAATCACTTCAATACCAAATTCGTCGCCAGTGGCATTATTGGCAGCCTGCATGATGCCACGCATGATGTTTACGCGTTCCTGGGATACCACCTCAACCAGGGTTTTACTGGCTATCTGGGCACGCATCCTGTCCTTGATGATCTGCTCCAGCCGGTTTAATGCCCTGAGTTCGATACCCTCAGTTGAGATATAGAACTTCGACACATCGGTTATGCGCCATTTGGCGAAGGCATCCACGTTGACGAATTTCTGCTCGGAAGTCAGCATCAGCTCGGAGGGTGTATCCAGGGTCAGAACACGCCGGTCAAACTTGCGCACGTTATTCACGAACGGCAGCTTGAAATGCAACCCAGGTCCGTAATCCGCTCTTACGATACGACCCAGCTGGAACTTGATGGCGTACTCGGTTTCCGTGACGATAAACATGCTGGAAAGGCCGAACATGCCCAAGATGACAACCACTATCATGAGTACTGTCTTGTTCATTGGCGGCCCTCCCTGCGAGGTGTACGAGTGGTGCTTGAACCGCTGCCACTGTCCTGACCTGATTGCGGCAGAACAACGGGAGGCATGCCCGGGCGTTCCGAGGCATTCGGCACTCCGGTCATCTTATCCAGCGGCAAATACAGTATGTTGCCATTGGATTCTGCATCCAGTAATACCTTGGAAGACCGATAAAACACTTCTTCCATGGTTTGCAGATAAAGTCGTTTGCGGGTAATTTCTGGTGCCTTGCGATACTCGTCCAACACCAATCCGAAACGGGTAGCGTCACCTTCAGCCCGAGCAATGGTTGCCTGCTTGTAGCCTTCGGCTTCCTGCAGCATGCGTGCAGCCTGGCCGCGCGCTTCAGGAATAACGCTGTTGGCGTGTACCCGCGACTCTTCAATGAAACGCTGCCGGTCTTCACGGGCCTTGTTCACATCAGAAAAGGCATCGCGGACCTGCAGCGGGACGTTTACATCCCTCAGGGTAAATTCTGTTATCTGAAGGCCGGCGTTGTAGAGGTCAAGGGTTTCCTGTAACACCCGCTCAGTATCTTGCGCTATTTTTTCACGCCCGGCGCCAGACAGGACGGTATCCATGCTGTTGGTACCCACCGATTCGCGCAAGGCGCTCTCGGCAGCGGATTGCAGGGTTGCTTCAGGATCACGCACTTCGAACAGGAAATCCTGAGCAGCCAGTACTCGGAATTGCACGGTGAAATCCAGCTCCACCAGATTTTCATCTTCTGTGAGCATCTGGCCGCGATCTTCGACTGAACGGACGTTGCCAACATTCACGGTGTCCAGGCTTTCAATCGGCCTGGGTAAAGTGACATTAATGCCCGGATCCAGCGTGCGATTGTATTTGCCAAAGCGTAAAACCACACCACGCTCAGCCTGGTCAATAATGTGAACAGAATTCCAACCGACCCACAGCAACAGGGCGATGACGACTATCGACAGCATGCCGCCGAAGCCACTTCCACCAGTACCGCTGTCGCTTTTGCGTTCGCCACCGCCGCCGCCACCAAAAATGGACTTCAAACGGCTGCTCACATTGCGAAAGACTTCATCCAGATCCGGCGGTTGGTCGCCCGAATTCCAGGGGTCTTTACTGCCCTTGCCAGGCTCTTTCCAAGGCATCAACTTCTCCAGTATTTCTTTAGCTCGCGATTAAAACCAGCAGGATTCCAGGTTTCTTCAATGTTTCTTGTACCTGAAATGCATCCAGTCAAGCTTGGGTTTGACCTGGCCGGATTCAAGGCTTTCAATTGTACGTTCAGATGAGCGCTTGTGCTTGTGTCGGGAGTTTCCGCTCGATGGCTGCACCACTATTACCGGGTAAACGTGCCAGGCGCTGAGCAGTTTCCAGGGGTAAATCCACGTGTAGCAACCAGGCGCCATCCGCAGCGATACGCTCTTCACTGACGGCCCCCAGTTCAAACAACTGGGCGCGCAGGCGAGCGTCTTTGCCCTGCAGCTCTATCCATTGCACAAAACGATCGCCCGACAGGCGATCGGCCATAGCTTTTTGCAATAGCTCGAGGCCATCGCCACTCACGGCAGAAACAGCAACGGTATGAACCTGGCCATTTTCATGGGCGTAAACCTGTGCTGACTGGCCAGTGCGATCAATCTTATTCAGCACCCGTATCACGGGAATGGCGCCTGCGCCTATCGACTCCAGCACTTTCTCCACATCAGACTGACGCTCCGAATGGTAGGGGTCTGATGCATCAATCACGTGCAGCAGCAAATCAGCCTCGCGAGCTTCCTGCAGGGTGGCGCGAAAAGCGGCAATCAGCTCATGGGGTAAATTACTGACAAACCCTACGGTGTCGGCCAACAGGATCTCGCCACAACTCAGGTCGCTCAGCCGACGCACAGTTGGGTCCAGCGTGGCGAACAACTGGTCTTTAGCTAACACATCAGCGCCCGTCAGGCGGTTGAACAATGTGGATTTACCAGCATTGGTGTAGCCCACCAAAGCGACCAGTGGATTGCGTGAACGCACGCGCTGACGTCTGCTTTGTTCCCGCTGAATAGCCACCTTATCCAGTTTGTCATTAAGTTGGGCAATACGAACAGTGATCAATCGTCGATCCGTTTCCAGCTGGGTTTCGCCGGGACCACGCAGGCCGATGCCGCCTTTCTGGCGCTCGAGGTGAGTCCAGCCGCGGATCAGCCGGGTGGAAAGGTGCCGCAACTGCGCCAGCTCTACCTGCAGTTTGCCTTCGTAGGATTGTGCCCGCTGGGCGAATATATCCAGAATCAACGAATTGCGATCCAGCACACGAGCGCCGCAAGCCTGTTCGATATTGCGTTCCTGGACGGCACTCAAAGCCTGGCTGACCAGCACCAGGTTGGCTCCGCTGTCGCGCACTATGTCAGTCAATTGCTGGATTTTGCCTTTGCCCACGTAATAGCGAGCATCTGGCCAATCACGGGGAGCACTCAGTACAGCAAGCACCTCGGCCCCGGCAGAGCGCGCCAGCTCCTGGAACTCGTCCAGGGATTCTGGTCCTGTGAGCCTGAAGACCGGGTGGAGAATTACCGCCCGGTTACCTCGTTCAGCACGATCAATCAAGGCCAATGCCAAAGTTATTCTTGCTCATCTTCCTCGT
>JANOGQ010000128.1:0-4451 GCA_031406105.1 Lysobacterales bacterium
CAGAAGTCAATGCCTTGCTCAGTGATGTAAAGCTGCCTTATGGCTTGTCTATGCGGGTCACCGGGCAGAGCGAAGAAATGGACGCTTCCTTCCGCTCATTGATGTTTGCCCTGGGTCTGGCAATATTTCTGGTTTACCTGGTGATGGCATCCCAGTTTGAATCGCTGCTGCATCCGTTTGTCATCCTTTTCTCCATCCCGTTGGCGGCCATAGGCGTGGCCCTGGCTCTATGGCTGACCGATACCCGCATGAGTGTGATTGTATTTATTGGTCTGATCATGCTGGCCGGTATCGTGGTGAACAATGCCATCATCCTCGTCGACATGATCAATCAACTGCGCACCCGTGGTGTGGAGCGCATGGCAGCAATCCGCGAAGCCGCACATTTGCGCCTGCGGCCCATCATGATGACCACCTTGACCACCTTGCTTGGTCTCCTGCCTATGGCTTTCGGATTGGGTGAGGGCTCTGAAATGCGCACCCCCATGGCGGTAACGGTAATAGGTGACCTGCTTACCTCAACCCTGCTCACCTTGCTGGTGGTTCCGGTAATGTATTCCTTGCTGGACCGACGTAAGGACATGGTGGTGAATGAAGATGAAGATGGAGCCGATGGGCAGGTCTTCAGTGTAAACACCCAGACGGTGCAAGGCTGAATCATGTCACCCGCGAAGTTCGCCATCGACAGGCCAGTCACCATCACCATGCTGTTTGTCTCCATGGTGGTGATCGGCTTAATCTCCAGTCGTTTATTGCCGCTGGAGTTTTTCCCCGCAGTCGATGTGCCCTTCATCATGGTGAATGTTCCTTATGAAGGCTCAACCCCTCAGGAAGTAGAGCGTGAAATCACGCGCCCGGTGGAAGAAGTCATTGCCACCCTCAGCGGCATCAAAAACCTGGAATCCACTTCCACTTCTACCGGTGCTAATTTCGAGGTGCTCTTCGACTGGGGCACCGATGTGACAATAAAAGCCGTGGAGGCCAGAGAACGCGTCGAAGCCATCCGTGACCAGCTGCCAGCTGATTTGCGCCGTATAAACGTTTTCAAGTTCAATTTTACTGACCAGCCGGTACTCACGCTGCGTATCTCCAGTGAGCGTGACCTCTCCGATGCCTACGACATGCTGATGCGGCGGCTGGTCAGACCGCTGGAACGCATTTCTGGCGTGGCGCGAGTGGATTTTCAGGGCATAGAACCCCGCGAGGTGCGCATCGACTTGGTGGCTGACCGGGTGATTTCCCACAACATAGACCTGGCAGATCTCGAACGCAGGCTCAGGGCAGTCAACTTTTCGGATTCCGCAGGGCTTATTCGCGACTCCGGCATGCGATATCGCGTAAATCCCAGGGCGGAATTCCAGTCTGTGGACGAGATCAGGGAACTGGTGATCACCGATCGGGGATTGCGCCTCAAAGACATTGCCGAAGTCACTTACGACAGCCAGCGGCGTAATTATGCCCGCCACCTGGATCGCAAGTACGCCATTGGCGTCAGCATTTTCAGGGAGAATGGCTCAAACCTGGTGGATGTGGGGAATCGCGTGCTGGATGAGGTGAACCGCATCGGCGAAACACCGGAAATGCAGGGCATCAACCTTTTCTTTCTGGAGAATCAGGCCGAAGGCGTTACCGAGTCGCTCAGCGATCTGCTTAAGGCCGGCTTGTTGGGTGCACTGTTATCTATTTTGGTGTTGTATTTCTTCCTGCGCGATCTTCCAACCACCCTCCTGGTTTCCCTGTCTGTGCCTATCGCTATTACCATCACTCTCGGTGTGATGTATTTTCTGGGACTATCCCTGAATATCCTGTCAATGATGGGCCTGATGCTGGCAGTGGGTATGCTGGTCGATAATGCTGTGGTCGTCAGCGAAAGCATACTCACAGAGCGTGATAAACATCCGGATAATCCCGAAAAAGCGATATTGCAGGGAGTGAGCAATGTAGGCTTGGCTGTCTCTGCCGGCACTTTTACCAGTGCTGCAGTGTTTTTGCCTATTATTTTTGGTGAGAAAGACCAGATCTCAATATTCCTGACCCACGTGGCTACAGCCATTGTGGTCTCATTGACTATTTCATTGGTCATTGCCCTAACCATCATCCCGCTGGTGACCTCGCGCATGCCGTTACCGGTGAAGCGACCCGACAGTGGCATTGAGCGACTTAAAGTACGCTACGTGAAATTGCTGCGGTGGACCTTGCTGCATCGGAAGCTGACTTCACTGGCCGTGGTAGTTACTTTGGTTTCGATTGCAATTCCGATCAAATTAGTGGAAACAAACATGTTCCCACAGGACCAGAACCGCAACTTGATCCTGCGTTATCACCTGGATGGGCAGTATCCGCTGGCTAAGGTCAAGCAGTCGGTCGATGCCATCGAGGATTACCTCTATGCCAATCAGGAACGATTTGAGATCCGTGAGGTTTACAGTTATTACGACGAACTCGGGGAGGCGGCTTCTTCGGTTTTGCTGACCGACGATAAAGAATCCATCCGATCAGCAGAAGAAATTTCCACTGAAATTCTGGAGGGTATGCCAAAAATCGCAATTGGCCGCCCCCAATTTGGTTTTGACCGCTTGGGCGGTGGTGAGAAACTGGGCATCACTTTAAGTGGCTCGTCCAGCGAAGTGCTGGATGAGCTGGCCGATGATGCAGTGCGTGTGTTGTCTTCGATTGAAGGTCTGTCCGGTGTTGTGTCGAATACCACGGCTGGTGACCAGGAATTACAGGTGCGGGTCAATCGCGAGCGAGCCAACCTCATGGGATTCTCTACCCAGGATGTAGCACGGACTGTGGCTGTGGCTGTGCGCGGCGTAGATCTTCGGGAATTCAAGGGCGAGGAGGGCGAGATACCGGTGCGCCTGCAGTTCCGCGAAGGGGATCGCAAAAGCATTGAAGACTTGCAGGATTTTAAATTACGTAATGCTGCCGGTGAGCAGATTTCATTGATGTCGCTGGTAGAAATCAGCGAAGACACCGGGCCTTCCCGCATCCAGCGCATAGACCGCCAGACAGGTATTCGCGTGGAGGCACAAACGGAAGGGATCAGCAGTGAAAGGGCGCGTGAACTGATTGAGCAGAATATGGATTTGCTCAGCCTGCCTGCCGGCTATACATGGAGCTTTGGTGGTGGTTTTGATGAAGATGAAGAAGCCATGCAGAAAATGGTCTTCAATATTATCCTGGCCATTGCCATTATTTACATTGTTCTGGCAGCTCAGTTTGAATCATTGATCTACCCGGCCAGCATGATCTGTACCATCCTGTTTTCTGTGGTGGGTGTTTACTGGTTCTTTCTCATTACGGGCACCGATTTTTCGCTGATGGCCATGATCGGCATTCTGATTCTGATTGGGGTAGTGGTGAACAACGGCATTGTGATGATCGATCATGTCAATCACTTGCGACGACAGGGATTGTCGCGTGATGAAGCTTTGGTGCAAGGCGGCAATGACCGCTTGCGGCCCATTCTGATGACAGTTGGAACTACCGTTCTTGGCCTGGCACCATTGTGTGTGGGCACAACCCAGGTGGGCGGTGATGGCCCGGCTTATTTCCCTATGGCCAGAGCTATTGTGGGTGGTCTGGTATTTTCTACCGTGGTCAGCCTGGTATTCCTGCCGACGATTTATATCTGGCTGGACGCTATGCGAAGCTGGCCCCGACCCATCAGGCATGGCCTTGGAATTGCCGGTCGTTTTGTTGGTGGGACAGTTGCTCAACCTTTTCGTAGCTTGTTTGGAGTAATCAAGCCGCTACGGGAGTCGTCCTGAGCGAAGCTTTTGATGGTTGGATTCCCTTGTCAGGCAATGCTGTCCCGCCCTGGTCAGAATAGCCTGGAGGTCTTCTTAGCGGGTTCCTGATTTTTCTTTTCAACTGATTTGGCTCTGGGAAGTCCTGATTAATTATGGGTTTTCTTCAGTGGAGACTCTGATTATTCGGGGCGAATTAATCAACGCTTGCTTGGTTCTGGCTCAATGAAAATCCCTTGAACGGGTATCCAGGCCATCTGCCAGGTTGCTGAAATCATGTGCGCGACCTGCAATCAGGTGATGCACATCACCATCGGTTTCCAGGATGCCGTCTATGGCCAGTATGCTGGCATTGATGATCTCGGCCCTCTGGCGCTCCCATAGTCGTGGCCAGATCACCACGTTAACGCAGCCGGTCTCGTCTTCCAGGGTTACGAACAAGGTGCCACTGGCTGTCATGGGACGCTGGCGCATGGTGACCAGTCCGCAGGCGCGTACCCGGCTACCCTGCGGCAAACGGCGTAATTCGCTGGCGCTCAGTACCCGGCGGCGACGTAACAGCGGGCGCAACAGGGCGAGTGGATGACGACCCAGGCTCAGCCCGGTACTGGCGTAATCGGTACGGATATCATCAGCCTCGGTAGGTGGGCGGATGGATACTTTGGGGTCAGATGAATAATTGGGGTCAGAGTAAAAACT